>NZ_JBEXOS010000092.1:0-22669 GCF_040611655.1 Streptomyces sp. NPDC006552 | reverse complement strand
CTGGGCGATGTAGTCGGTGCGGGGGCGCCGGGCGATGTCGCCGGGGGCGCCCTGCTGGACGACGTGCCCGTGCTCCACGACGACGAGGCGGTCGGTCCACCGGTTGGCAGGTCACGCCTGGTGGAAGCGGGATTCGAGGTGGGCGTGGCCCGTGGGCGTCAGGGCGCCGTGCACCCGCATCCGGGCCACCCCGCCATCAGGAAACGCATCGAGCCGGACATGCGTAGCGACCACCCCCGACGCCAGCGCGAACCGATGCACCGTATCGGGCTGGAGCCGGGTCCGCGGAATGATCTCGAACCAGTCCCCGGCCTCCCCGTCGCGCCCGCTCAGCGCGATCCACCCCGCCGAGTTCCCCTTCAGATACGCCGTGTCGATCTCGACGGCCCGGATCACCCCCTGCGCGGCGAGCCGGAACCGCACCCAGTCATTGGTGCCGTGGACGCGGCGGCGCCGGTTCTCCCAGCCGTCGTCCATCTTCCGCGAGGTACCGGGCAGGATGATCTGCGTCGGCGAGGAGTAGAACCGGTCCGACGCGTCCTCGTACACACCCCCGTTGAGTACGCAGACCAGGTCGGCCGTGCCGAGCAGCGCGAGCCACTCGGGGTCGGGTACCACCTCGCCGTGGACGCGGAGCCGGGCGATGCCCCCGTCGGGGTGCTGGCACAGGCGCAGGTGCGTGAAGCGGCGCTGCGAGGTGACGGCGAAGGCGTTGGCGGCGTGGCCGCGGACCTGCGCGCGCGGGACGATCTCCTCCCACTCCACGTCGTCGGCGAGCAGCTCCGCCACGCTGGGGGCGCCCGGCACGGCGGCGGCCTGGATGCTGACGCCCTGGGGGTAGTTGCCGCGGAAGTGCGCGGTGTCCACGATGACGCCCCGGACGACACCGGGCGCCCCGAGCCGCACGATCGCCCAGTCGTGGTCCTCGGGCGCGGGGAACGGCGCGTCGGCCGTGCCCCGGCGGCGCCGCGTCTCCCAGCCGTCCATGATCTTGCCCTTGTGCCCGAAGTGCTCGGGGTCGAAGACGGCCCGCTCGCGCACGAGGAGGTTCTCGCGCTCGGCGAAGAACTCGTCGTTGGCGGCGACGACCCCGGCGCCGAGCCGGCGGTCGGCCAGGTCGACGAGGTGGTCGAAGCCGGTGGCGTCACCGAAGGCGCGGTAGTCGGCGTACGGGTCGCCGCCCGCGTAGGGGGCGGCGTCGTTGGCGTGCGGGTCGACAGTTGCGGAGGTCGTCATGGACCCAGCGTCCGCCGCACCGACCGACCAGGTCCATCGAAAGTTTCCGGGGTGGTTGTTAAGGCGGGGCGAACGGTGCCGGTGGTCAGTCCGCTCGGGGGCGCAGCGCGGTGAGCACCCGCCCCACCGTCGCCCCCTGCTCCGCCCCCTTGCGCACGGCCGCCACCACGTGCCGGACGGGCCGGTCCGCGCCGAGCGCACACATCACGACGCCGTCCCGCCCGGCCGCCGCCATCCGCGGCACCAGCGCCACACCCATGCCCGCCTCGACCATGGCGAGGATCGCGGTCCACCCGGACGCGCTGTGCGCCTGCTCGGGCACGAACCCGGCGGCCTCGCACGCGGCGAGGGTGATCTCGGACCAGGGCCCGGAGCCGCCGAAGATCCACGGTTCACCGGCGAGGTCGGCGAGGCGCGGCCCCGGCTCCTGCGCCAGGGGATGCCCGACCGGCAGCGCCACGTCCAGCGGGTCGGCGAGCAGCGGCACCCGGGTGAATTTCGGGTCGCGGGCGGTCGGCGCGTGCGCGGCGAGCGAGAGGGCGAGGTCGACGTCGCCGGAGGCGAGCAGTTCGTAGGCCTGGCCCGCCTCGGCCTCGCGGACCCGGACGGTGATGCCGGGGTGGGCGGCGCGCAGCGCCCGGACCGCCGGCACCACGAGCGCGGGCACGGCGGTGGAGAACGCGGCGACCCGCACCGTGCCCGACTCCCCGTGCAGGTGCTGGGCCAACTCGGCGTCAGCACGCTCCAGTTGGGCGAGGACGGCGTCCGCGTGGCTCAGTACGAGGTGGGCCGCGTCGGTGAGCCGCACCCGCCGCCCCTGCGCCTCCAGGAGCGGCACACCGAGCTGCCGGGCCAGGTTGGTGAGCTGCTGCGAGACGGCGGAGGGCGTCATGAGGAGCGTCTGCGCGGTGGCGGTGACCGTCCCCCGCTCCCGCAGGGTCCGCAGGATCACCAGCTTCTTGATGTCCCACCGGTCGGGCCTCGGCGCGTGCTCGCTCATACGCCCCAACGTAACCCGGCCTACGCTGACGGCATGCGGCAGACGGTGAGGATCCGGGCGGCCCGCCCCGAGGAGGCGGACCAGCTGAGTGCGCTGGCCCTGCGGTCGAAGGCGCACTGGGGGTACGACGAGGACTTCATGGCGGCGTGCGTCGCCGAGCTGACGGTGCGGGCGCACGAGGTCACGGCGCGGCGCACCGCGGTCGCCGAGGCGCCGGACGGGCGCCTCCTCGGCCTCGCGACACTCGAAGGCCGCCCGCCACGAGGCGAGTTGGGCCTGCTGTTCGTGGACCCGGACGCGATCGGCGGCGGCGTCGGACGGCTCCTGTTCGACCATGTGCGCGCGACGGCCCGCGCCGCGGGTTTCACCCGGTTCGGCTGGGCCGCCGACCCGAACGCGGTGCCGTTCTACGAGGCGATGGGCGGGCGCCGGACCGGCTCGGTCCCGTCCGGCTCGCTGCCGGGCCGGGTGCTGCCGCTGATGGAGCTGGAGCTGGGCGCGGCCGCTACGGAAGCGCGGCGAGCCACTCCACCAGCAGCCGGTTGACCTCGTCGGGCCGTTCCTGCTGGAGCCAGTGCCCGGCGCCGTCGAGCACGTGGGAGGAGACGAGCCCGGGCAGGGTCTTCGGGTACGCCGCGATGGCGTCGGCGAGCCAGGTCGTGGACGCGTCGCGCGCACCGCCGATGAAGAGGGACGGCTGCGGGATCGGCGCGCCGTCGTACGGTTCGAGGTCGGCCCAGTCGCGGTCCATGTTCCGGTAGCGGGCGAGCGCGCCGCTCAGTCCGGTGCGCTCGAACTCGGCCGCGTAGACGTCGAGTTCGCGCTCGCTCAGCCAGGCGGGGAGCCGGCCGGGGGCGGGGAAGCGGTCCCGCATCCGGCCGCCGCGCGCGACGAAGTGCGGGTCGGGGTCGTGCGGTGCGGGCATCGTGTCGGCGGACAGGGCGGCGTAGAGCCCGGCGAGCCAGCCGCGTACGTCGGGTTCGATCTCGGCCTCGGCGCGGCCGGGGTCCTGGAAGTACGCGACGTAGAACTCCTCGGCGCCCGCTCCCATCCGGGCGAAGAGTTCGCTGGGCCGGGGGCCGCCGCGCGGCGCGTAGGGCACGCTCAGCAGGCCGACCGCGCGGAAGACGTCCGGCCGCAGCAGGGCCGAGGCCGCGGCGATGTTCGCGCCCCAGTCGTGCCCGACGACCACGGCGGACTCCTCGCCGAGGGCGTGCACCACGGCGGCGTTGTCCGCGACCAGCTCGGTCATCCGGTAGGCGTCGGTCGCGGCGGGGCGGGAAGAGCGTCCGTATCCGCGTACGTCGAGGGCGACGGCCCGGTAGCCGGCCGCGGCCAGGGCCGGCTGCTGGCGGCGCCAGGAGTACCAGGACTCGGGGAAGCCGTGCAGGAGCAGGACGAGCGGGCCGCTGCCCTGTTCCACGAGGTGGGCGCGGCCCGCCGGGGTGGGGACGAGGCGGTGGACGGGCGCGGGGACGGGCGGCTGCGGCATGGGGACCTCCGGGTGCGGCTGCGCTGCGGTTCTCCGATCCTCTCCCCGGCCGGCCCGTGCCGTCGCTCCTCCTTGCCGGTCCGGCAAATTCACCGGCGCCGGGCCCGGCCCGCCGCCGAGGCGAGGACGACGCCGGCCAGGATCAGGGCCATGCAGAGGAGCTGTGTCCAGCCCATCGCCTCGCCGAGGACGGCGTAGGACAGCAGGGCCACGCAGACCGGTTGCAGGTAGTAGACGGCGCCCGCGCGGGCCGGGCCGACCAGGGCGATCGCCTTGTTCCAGGCGAAGAAGGCGACGGCCGAGGAGGCCACGCCGACGTACAGCAGCGGGCCTGCGGTGCCCGCGCGGACCTCGAACCCGCCCTGCGCCGCGACGCTCACCGCGTAGGCGGGCGCCAGCAGCGCCGTGCCCACCACGAACGTCGCGAAGAGGAAGGCCACGCCGCCGATCTTTGGGGACCTGCGGCGCAGCAGCGCGCTGTAGGAGCCGAAGCAGAACGCGGCGGCCACGGTCCACAGGTCGCCGGGGGCGAAGTCGGGGTGCAGGGAACCCTTGCTGACGAGGAGCAGGACGCCCGCGCAGGCCAGCAGGGTCCCGGTGGCGCGGCGGGCGCCGAGGCGCGCGCCGCCCAGCCGTTCGTACAGCGCCATCAGCACCGGGGACGCCGCCATGATCATGCCCATGTTTCCGGCGGAGGTGGTCAGGCCCGCCTGGTTGACGAGGGTGTTGTAGACGGTGACGCCGAGCAGCGCGGCGAGCGTGAGATGGCCCAGGTGGCGCCGGAGCAGGGCCCGTTCGCGCCAGGCGGCGCGCAGGCCGAAGGGGGCCAGCGCCACGAGCGCGATGATCCAGCGCCAGAACGCGTGCTGGACCGGCGGCACGCTGTCGTGCAGCGCGCGGGCGGTGACGAAGCTGCCGGACCAGACGACGGTGGCGAGGGCGGCGAGGGCCAGTCCGGCCCCGAGCCCGCCGGCCGCCCGCCCGGGGGTGGCGCTCGGCGCCGCGGGGGTGCGGGTGCGGTCCAGGACTGCCATGAGAGGCCTCTCTGCGGTGGTTCGGTGGGGTCCGGGGACACCGTCGCAGGAGGATACCGATCACGTCCATCGAATGTTTCCGGCAGATACGTTTAGAGAACCTGCACGATGGACCTTCTACCGCAGCGAGTAGGTGCCGAACTCCGCGGGAAGGTCGAGAGAGTCGACTCCCCCGTTCGCGTCCCGCGCCGCCCACGCCGCGTACCCGTCGGGCCGTACCAGCAGGGCGGTGCGGCGGTCGCTCGCCCAGTGGGCGACGCGCAGCCCGTCGTTCTTGTACGCGCTCCCCGCGGGCAGGATCAGCACGAACTCGCCCGCGCGCAGGGCCTCGTAGAGCCGGGAGCCGCCGGCCAGGCGGACGTCGGGCACCCGCTTGCCGACGAGCGGGTGCGCGCCCCGGGGGGCCGGGTAGGCGAAGCCGGTGCCGGTGACCTGGCCGATGACCCGGGCGCGGGCGGGCCCGACCCGGCCGAGGACCGCGGTGAGGGCGGCCCGCGCGGCCAGCGTCCAGGGGTACTTGGCCATCGCCATCCGCACGATGCCGCCGCTGCTGCGCAGCACGGCCTTGCCGACAGGGTGCCGCTCGGCCTCGTAGGTGTCCAACAGGGCGTCGGACGCGCGGCCGTTGACGACCGCCGCCAGCTTCCACCCCAGGTTGGCGGCGTCCTGTAGGCCCGTGTTCATGCCCTGGCCGCCCGCCGGGGTGTGCACGTGGGCGGCGTCGCCGGCGAGCAGGACGCGGCCCACCCGGTAGGCGGGGGCCTGGCGTTCGTCGCTGTGGAAGCGGGACATCCAGCGGGCGTCGTGCATGCCGTAGTCGTGACCGAGGGCGAGCCGGGCGACCTCCTTGATCTCGTCGAGGTCGAGGGGTTCGGTGTCGGCGGCGTCGCGGGCCCGGTTCCAGCCGATGACGCGGTAGTAGCCGTCGCCGAAGGGCGCGATGAAGGCGAAGGCGTCCCCGGCCGCGTTCACCGTCAGGAGGTTCTCCGGCTCCTCGGCGAGGCGGACGTCGGCGAGGACGACGGAGCGGATGACGGACCTCCCGGGAAAGGGCAGCCCCACCGCGTCGCGCACGGCGCTGCGCATGCCGTCGGTGCCGACGACGTAGGAGGCGGTCAGCTCGGCGGGCGTGCCGTCCGCGGAGCACACCTGGAGGGTGACGCCGTCGGCGTCCTGGACCAGGCCCGTCACCTCGGTCTCGTACGCGAAGGAGACCCCGGTCTCGACGGCGCGCCGCTCCAGGACCTTCTCCACCTCGTACTGCGGGACGACCAGGACGTGGTTGAAGCGGGAGGGCAGTGCGGCGAGGTCGACGGAGAGGCCGCCGAAGAGGCGGAGCCGGTCGAGCGGGCGCCCCTTCTCCTCGATCTCGTCGGCCATCGCGCGCGCGTCGAACTGCTCCAGGGTGCGGGCGTGCACGACGAAGGCGCGGGAGAGGTTGCTGATCCGGTGGGGGCGCCGCTCCACGAGGGTGACGGGGACCCCGGCGGCGGCGAGGTCCGCGGCGAGCAGCAGACCGGTGGGGCCCGCGCCGACGACGATGACGGAGCGGTCGGACCGGGTGCCGTGGTGCGCGGTGCCGGGCATGAGGGCCTCCTACGACGGGGCGACATCCGTGGGCCGGAGCCGGTGGGTCAACGCTTGTTGGCAAACGTAGAACCGGGCCCCTGGACTGTCAACACGTGTTGGCCTACGGTTGTTGGCATGAGCGAGACGCAGCAGACGGGGCGCCGGTCCGACGCCACCCGGGCCACGATCCTGGCGGTGGCCCGGGAGCGGTTCGCGGCGGACGGGTACGAGCGGGCCACGATCCGGGCCATCGCCCGCGACGCCCGGATCGATCCGTCGATGGTGATGCGGTACTTCACCAACAAGGAGGGCCTCTTCGCGGCGGCCGTCGCGCTGGACCTGCACCTGCCGGACCCCGCCGACGGCCCGCCCGAGGAGATCGGCCGCACCCTGGTGCGCCACTTCGTGGACCTGTGGGAGGAGAACGAGGTGCTCACGGCCCTGCTGCGGGTCGGCGTGACCAACCCGGCCGCCGCCGAGCGCATGCAGGGCGTCCTGCGCGACCAGCTGATCCCGGTGGCGCGCAAGGTGTGCCCGGAGCCGGAACAGGCGCCCGCGCGCGCGGCGCTCAGCGCCTCTCAGGTGCTCGGGCTCGCGCTCACCCGGTACGTGCTGCGCTTCCCGGCGAGCGTGGCGCTCAGCCGCGAGGAGATCGTGGACTGGCTGGCACCGACGCTCCAGCGCTACCTGACGGCGGAGCTGCCGCGCACCCCCTGAGGCCGACGCCCGCGAGAACGCGTCGAGGGCACCCGCCGCGCCAAGTGCGCGGCGAGTGCCCTCGACCGTGAAGACCTGTGGGTCAGCCCTGCTTGGGCTGCTTGCGGGACTTGTCGCCCAGCACCACGAGACCGGCGATCACCAGGAAGATGACGATCGGGGCCGCGACGTAGAGACCGAGCGTGTCGAGCACGCTCAGGCCCTTACCCGGGTCGTCGCCGTCGTCGCGCGTGAGCGCGAGCGCGGGGGACGACATCAGCAGCATCATCAGCGTCGTACCGGAGGCCAGGGCGCCGGCGCGCAGGGCGTTCTTCTTGTCCACGGTGCCAACGTAGCGAACGCCTAAACGGCGCGCGCGTCCGGGGGGCCTGTAAGAGGCAGGTCCGGCTCCGCGAAGACGCGCAGCAGCGCGTGCGCGCGGGGCGAGGCGGTCAGTTCCTCCAGCGTGACGGGGCGGCCGGTGGCGTCGGCGACGGGCAGCCGCCAGTTCGGGTACTCGGTCCAGGTGCCGGGCAGGTTCTGCGGGCGCCGGTCGCCCACCAGGTCCGGGAGCCACACGCCGACGAGCCGGGCCGGGGTGCGCCGCAGGAAGCGGTGGACCGCGCGGACGGCCTCCTCCTCGTCGGCCCGGTCGCCGGGCGCCAGCAGGCCGAGCCGGGTGAAGAGCTCCAGCCACTCGGCGATCTCCGCCGCCGCCTCCGCGGGCGTCGCCGTCGACAGGCCGAGCCGCTCGCGCAGCCGGACGTCGTCGCCGCTGAGCCGGGCCGCGGTGGACGGCAGGTCGTGGGTGGTGGCCGTGGCGACGCAGTCGGTGCGCCACTGCTCGGCGGGGACCGGACTGCCGTCGCCTTTCGGCGGGTACTGCCGTTCGAACCAGAGCACGGACGTGCCGAGCACGCCGCCCTCGCGCAGCCGTTCGCGCACGCCGGGCTCGACGGTGCCGAGGTCCTCCCCGATGACGTACGTCCCCGACAGCGACGCCTCCAGGAGCAGGACCGCGAGCATCGCCTCGGCGTCGTAGTGGACGTACGTGCCCTCGGTCGGGGCCTCGCCCTCGGGGATCCACCAGAGCCGGAAGAGGCCCATCACATGGTCGATGCGGACGGCTCCCGCGTACCGCATCAGCGTGCGCAGCAGGTCGCGGAAGGGCGCGTAGCCGGTCGCGGCGAGGCGGTCCGGGCGCCAGGGGGGCAGGCCCCAGTCCTGGCCGGCCGCGTTGAACGCGTCCGGCGGCGCGCCCACGCTCATGCCCTGCGCGAAGACGTCGCGCTGCGCCCACGCGTCGGCGCCGCCCGGGTGCACCCCGACCGCGAGGTCGTGCACGAGCCCGATGGGCATGCCCGCGTCGCGCGCGGCGCGCTGGGCCGCGGTCAGCTGGGTGTCGGTGAGCCAGGCGAGCCGGCAGTGGAAGTCGACGCGGTCGGCCAGCTCGTGGCGCGCGCGGGCCGTCTCGGGCGAGCGCGGGTCCTGGAGCGCCGCCGGCCAGCTGTGCCGGTCGGGGCCGTGGCGCTCGGCGAGCGCCTGGTAGGTGGCGTGGTCCTCCAGGGCGGCGCCCTGGGCGGCGAGGAAGTCGTCGTAGGCGGCGCGGCGGCCGGGGCTGAGCGGCACGGCGTGCAGCGCTTCGAGGGCCTGGCGCTTCACCGCCCACACCGCGTCCCGGTCGATCAGCTCCCCGTCGCGCAGCACCGCGTCCCGCAGCCGGGCGGCGTCCTCGGCGCGGGCGGGCGCGTACGCGTACTCGGGTACGTCCTCGACGCGCAGGTGCACGGGGTCGGGGAACCGGCGCGACGACGGGCGGTACGGGGAGGGGTCCATGGCGCCGCCGGGGCCGCTGGGGACCGCCGCGTGCAGCGGGTTGACCTGGAGGAAGCCCGTGCCGTGGGTGCGGGCCGACCAGGACGCGAGGTCCGCGAGGTCGGCGAGGTCGCCCATGCCCCAGGAGCGGCTGGAGAGCAGGGAGTAGAGCTGGACCAGCAGGCCGTGCGTGCGCTCGGGCGGGAGCGGGGCCGTGCGGGGGGCGGCGATCAGATGGGCGGTCGCCGTCGCCCCGTCGGGGGTCCGCACCGTGAGGGGGTGTACGCCCGGCGGCGGGTCGGGCGGTGCGCCGTCGCCGGCCGGGTGTTCCCAGGGCGTCGCCGTGCCGGCCAGGGACAGCCGCGTGCCCGCGGGGAGCCCGTCCAGCCAGGAGGGCCGCGGCCCGTCCAGCCACCACACCACCGTCGGCGGCAGCAGCCGCGCGGCGGTCTGCGCCTCCCGCGCGGCGAGCGCGTCCCGTACGGCCTGCGGGGTGGCGGCGTCCACGCCGAGCGCGGCGAGCGCCGCGACGACGGCGGTGTCACTGGCGCGCACCGTGCTCCCCGGCGCCGGGGAGTACGAGGTGGCGACGCCGTGCAGCGCGGCGAGCCGGGCCAGGCTCATCCCGCGGCCAGGCCGCTCGGCGTGGGCTCGGAAGTCAGGGGGGCCGCGTCGGTCAGGGGCGGCTCGGAGGTCAGCGGGGCGTAGTCGGCGAAGCAGGGTTCGCTGGTCAGCGGGGGTTCGGCGGACGACGTGGTGGTGTCGGCGCCGGTCATGACGGTGTCCGCCTGTTTGGACAGGGCCGAGAGCAGAAGGTGAGCCGATGCGGCCACGAGGGCCTCCTTCGTCGATGAGCTGCTTGGTCTCGTTCGTGTCGGGAGTCGGAAGTCATACCCAGTCGGCACGAAGGCAGACCTGTACGGACGGACAACGTGTTGCTGCTCACATTGTGGACGGCGGGAAGAAGGAGGTCGGGGAAGGCGGCACACCGGAATTCTTCCGGCCGCCCCACCGGTCCCGGCGGGGCACTCGCGCCACGGGAGTCACGAGCGTTGACACTCCGTACCGGACAGTGGTGGGCTCGGTCCCCAGCCTGGGACATGTCCCTCCCCTTGACCAGTCACCGACCACCCGAGGAGTACGCCGTGCAGCTCCGGCGCAGGAAGGGGGCGGTCGCCGTCGCGGCCGCCGTCATCGCGGGGACGCTGACCGGGGCCACCGGGGCGGTGGCGGCGCCGCCGCCCGGGCCCACGGCCGGCGATCCGGCGGCGGAGTCGAAGCTCCGCGCGGTGTGGCCGCGCCCGCAGTCGCTGACGGCGGCGGCGGCCGGGGTCCGGGTCACCGACGACGTGGTCCTCGTGGTCCCGCCCGGGACGGACCCGTACGCCGTGGACGCGGTGCGGAGCGTGCTGGGCGGCGCGGGGGCGCGGGAGCTCCGGCAGGTCGGCGGCGCGGCGCAGGTGCCGGCCGGGCCGGGCCTGGTGGTCCGCCTGGGCACCGCCGCGCCCGCGGGGGCCGCGACCGGCGCGGCGGGCTCGCTCGACGCGGCCCTGCGCGGGCTCGGCGCCGCCGCCCGCCGCGACCTGCCCGCGGGCGGCTACCGCCTCGCCGTGGGCCGCGCGGCCGGGCGCCCCACCGTCGCGATGGAGGGCGTCGGGACGGACGGCCTCTTCCACGCCGTGCAGACCTTCCGGCAGCTGATCACCGGGCGCGCGGTCGCCGGGGCCGTGGTGCGGGACTGGCCGGGCACCGCGGTGCGCGGCCTGACCGAGGGGTTCTACGGGACGCCGTGGACCGTCGAACAGCGGCTCGCGCAACTCGACTTCATGGGCCGCACCAAGCAGAACCGCTACCTCTACGCCCCCGGCGACGACCTGTTCCGGCAGGCGCGCTGGCGCGAGCCGTACCCGGCGCGGCGGCGCGCGGATTTCCGCCGGCTCGCCGAGCGGGCCCGCTCCCGGCACGTGACGCTCGCCTGGGCCGTCGCCCCCGGACAGGCGATGTGCATGTCCTCCGCCGACGACGTCCGGGCGCTCACCCGCAAGCTGGACGCGATGTGGGCGCTCGGGGTGCGGGCCTTCCAGCTCCAGTTCCAGGACGTGTCGTACAGCGAGTGGCACTGCGCGGCCGACGCGCGCGCGTTCGGTTCGGGGCCCGAGGCCGCGGCGCGGGCGCAGGCGCGGGTCGCCGACGCGGTGGCGCGCCACCTCGCGGCCCGGCACCCGGACGCCGCACCGCTGTCGCTGATGCCGACCGAGTACTACCAGGAGGGGACGACCGCGTACCGGACGGCGCTCGCGCGCGGCCTCGACGACGCGGTGCAGGTCGCGTGGACCGGCGTCGGCGTGGTGCCGCGCACCATCACCGGCCGGGAGCTGGCGGGCGCCCGGACCGCGTTCGGCTCGTCGGGCGACGCGCACAAGCTGCTCACGATGGACAACTACCCGGTCAACGACTACGCCCAGGACCGGATCTTCCTCGGCCCGTACACCGGCCGGGAGCCCGCGGTGGCGGCCGGTTCGGCGGCGGTGCTCGCCACCGCGATGGAGCAGCCGGCGGCGTCCCGCATCCCCCTGTTCACCGCGGCGGACTACGCGTGGAACCCGCGGGAGTACCGGGCGGCGGAGTCCTGGCGGGCGGCGATCGCCGATCTGGCGGGCGGCGACGCGCAGGCCGGCGCCGCGCTGGCGGCGCTCGCGGGCAACGACGCCTCCTCGGTCCTCGGCGGCGAGGAGTCGGCCCGGCTGCGGCCGCTGATCTCCGCGTTCTGGCAGGCCCGCACGGGGACGGACGCGGTACGGAAGAGGGCGGCCGGCCGGGCGTTGCGGGACGCGTTCACCGTGCTGCGGCGCACGCCTGCCGGTCTGGAGCGGCCGCCGGTGGCCGCGCTCGGGACCGAAGTGCGGCCCTGGAGCGAGAAGCTCGGCGCGTACGGCGCGGCGGGCGAGGCGGCCGTCGACATGCTGGACGCGGCGGGACGCGGTGACCGGACGGTGGCGTGGAGTGCGGCGCGGCGCCTGGCGGCACTGCGGAGCGGGCTGAAGAAGAGCCGGGTCACCGTCGGCAAGGGGGTCCTCGACCCGTTCCTGGCCCGGGCCGAGCAGGCGTTCGAGGCCTGGGTGGGACTGACCGCGCCCGACGCGGCGCGCGGCGCGCGGGCGGACCTTCCGCGCGTGCGGGCCCTCTCGGCGGTCTCCGTACTCGCCGAGCCGGGTACCACCGGCTCGGTCGAGGCCCATGTGCCGGGCGAGGGGTGGCGGCGGCTCGGCGCGCTCGCGGCGGGCGGCTTCACGGAGCTGGCCGTGCGGAACGTGCGGGCGGACGCGGTGCGGGTCACGGGCGCGGACGAGGACGCGGTGCGCCATCTCGTCCCCTGGTACGCGGACTCCCCCGCCGCCTCCCTGACGCTGGCCCGCACCGAGGCCGACGCGGAGATCGGCGGCGCCGCCCGGCGCGTGACCGCCCGGCTGACCGCACAGCGACCCGCCGACGTCCGCGGCAGCCTGACGGCGCGGGCGCCGCACGGCATCCGGGTGCGGCTGCCGAAGGAGTCCGCGCTGCCGCGCGGCACCACGGTGGAGGTGCCGGTCGACATCACGGTCCCCACCGCCACCCCGGCCGGGACGTACGAGATCCCGCTGACCTTCGGCGGCGCGACGCGGACGGTGTCGGTCCGCGCCTACCCGCGCACGGCCGGCCCCGACCTGGCCCGCTCCGGCACGCCGTCCTCCTCGGCGGACGAGACCCCGGACTTCCCGGCGGGCAACGCCAACGACGGGCGGCCCGGGACCCGCTGGTCCTCCCCGGCCGAGGACGGCGCGTGGTGGCAGGTCGCCCTCGCGCACCCGGTCCGGCTCGGCCAGGTGGTGCTGCGCTGGCAGGACGCGTACGCGAGCGGCTACCGCGTCCAGACCTCCGCCGACGGCCGCACCTGGCGCACCGCGGCGACCGTGCGGGACGGGCACGGCGGACGCGAGGCGGTGCGGATGGACGCGCGGGACGTGCGCTTCGTCCGCATCGTGGGTGACCGGCGGGCGACACGGTTCGGCATCTCGCTGTGGTCGGTGGAGGCGTACGCGGTCGCGGAGTGAGGTGAGCCACCGCGCTGCCGCTGCCGCGGCGCCCCGTGCGCCGGCCACGCTGCCCGCCGCACGCTACTTGGCCAGGTTCGCCGGTGGTATCGGCGAGGCGGCGAGGGACTGGGGTGACGTGGTGGAGGCGTAGGCGGACGGCGCGGAGACGCCGGCCGCCGGGTCCGCGACCGCCGTCTCGCCGTCGACCTGGACCGGGACGCCGCCGACGATGCGGATGCCCGCCTCGTCGAAGGTCCGCTTGATCCGCCAGCGCAGCTCGCGCTCGATGGTCAGCGCCTTGCCGGGCATGGTCTTGGCGGTCACCCGGACCACCATCGAGTCGAGCAGCACGCTGTCCAGGCCGAGCACCTCGACGGGGCCCCAGAGCATCTCGTTCCACGGCTCGGTCTTGCTCATGGCCTCGCCGGCCTCGGCCAGCACCGCCTTGACCCGGTCCAGGTCCTCGTCGGCGCGGACGGTGACGTCGACGCCGGCGGTGGCCCAGCCCTGGGAGAGGTTGCCGATCCGCTTGACCTCGCCGTTGCGCACGTACCAGATCTCGCCCTTGTCGCCGCGGAGCTTGGTGACGCGCAGGCCGACCTCGATGACCTCGCCGGAGGCGACGCCCGCGTCGATGGTGTCCCCGACGCCGTACTGGTCCTCCAGGATCATGAAGACGCCGGAGAGGAAGTCGGTGACGAGGTTGCGGGCGCCGAAGCCGATCGCGACACCGGCGACCCCGGCGGAGGCCAGCAGCGGCGCCAGGTTGATCTCGAACGTGCCGAGGATCATCAGCGCCGCCGTGCCCATGATCAGGAACGAGGCGACCGAGCGCAGCACGGAGCCGATGGCGTGCGAGCGCTGCCGCCGCCGCTCCACGTTGACCAGCAGTCCGCCGAGCGCGGTGCCGTCGACGGCCTGCGCCGTGCGGTTCATCCGGTCGATCAGCCGGGTGATGGTGCGCCGCACCGCGACCCGCAGCACACACGCGATGACGACGATCAGCAGGACACGCAGGCCGATGCCGAGCCAGGCGGACCAGTTCTGCTCGACCCAGCTGGCGGCCTGTCCGGCCTGGTCCTGGGCGTCCTTGAGGGTGGGTTGCGCGGCGTCGGACGAGGAGTCGCTCGCCCGTGCCGACAGGACGGACAAGATCACAGCAGGTACCTCCAGGCGTTGCCATCCGCCCGCCGCTCGGGCACGGCTCGGGGACAGGAGCGGGCAGACCCACCACACTAACGGGGCATTGTGTGCGGATCGTTGTCATGTCGGCGGGAGAGACCGTACTCACCTGGGGAGGAAGGAGGGTGTGGTCGAAAACACTCCAAGGCCGTTACGTGGACATGGTGGCGCCACGACCAGCCATGAGGGGAGACTGGCCACGAGATCGTCCCGGCGCGAGCCACGCGCCGCCGGCGTACAAGGAGGCATCCGTGCCGCATGTCCTGGTCCTCAACGCGTCGTACGAGCCACTCGGCGTCGTACCGCTCCGCCGCGCGCTCGTACTCGTCCTCGAGAACAAGGCCACGTGCCTCGAGGAGTCCGGCGCCTTCATGCACAGCGCGACACGTACCGTCCCCGCTCCCAGCGTGGTCCGGCTCAAGCGGTTCGTCCGGGTCCCTTACCGGGGGCCCGTTCCTCTGACCCGGCGCGCGCTGTTCGCCCGGGACGGCGGCCGGTGCATGTACTGCGGTGGCGTCGCAACCAGCGTCGACCACGTGATCCCGCGCAGCCGCGGGGGTCTGCACGCCTGGGACAACGTGGTGGCGTCGTGCCGCCGCTGCAACCACACCAAGGCCGACCGCCACCTGGTGGAGATCGGCTGGCGCCTGCGCCACAAACCGGCTCCGCCGTCGGGGCTCGCCTGGCGCATCATCGGGACCGGACACCGCGATCCGCGCTGGCTGCCCTACTTGCAGCCGTTCGGCGCGGAAGAGGCCCTGGCCCGGATCGAGGGCGTCTCCGCCTGACGGACGATCCGGACCCGCACCTTTCCGGGGCGGCCGCACACCGAGAGGCGCGCGGCCGCCGTCCCGCGGAGCGGAACGCTTCTGCACGCTTGTTCGAGTGAACGCCTCCCGCACTCCCGGCATCCCGGGCCCGCCCGCGCCCAGAGTCCTGCGCGGGGCACCCGGCACCGGCCTAGCCTGGCCACGGCGACGCGGAGGACCAGCGATGAGCGCCGAATCCATCTCGGAGCCGTTCATGGAGCCGGGGCAGGACCCCATCGATCTGTTGATCGCGATCGAGGAGGCGTCCCAGGCGCCGATCCGGCCCGAGTACATCGAGGGAACCGTCCTCGTGCCTCCACAACCCGAGCACCGGCACAATGCCGGCGCAGTCAAACTGACCGTCCAGTTCCATGCGGCCGGATTCGACCTGGCCGGCGTGAACAACGGTTACCGAGTCGCCCACCAGGACGGACGGACCCGCGCTCTGCTCGTCCCGGACTTCTGCATCTGCCGTCGCGAGCCCACCGATCTCGACGAGGCCTATCGCCGGACCCGTCGCGGCTGGTACCCCATCGACCTGATCGCCCTCGTCGGCGAGGTCACCTCCAGCGACCATGAGACGGACACCGGCCCCAAACTGCGCACCTGCGCCGCCGCCGACGTGCCCGTCCACGTCCTCGTCGACCGCCACGCCAAGAAGGCCTGCTGCCACCCGGCCCCTGTCGAGGGCCGCTGCACGACCCGCACCGAGGTGGACCTCGGCCGGCCGCTCCCCCTCCCCGAGCCCTACCCGACGCTCGACACCGCTCCCTTCCCCGACTGAGCGCCCGGCCCCGGATAACGACTTGGCCGCGCCGGCACCACCGGCTATTGACGCCGACTTCACCCGCGCCTTACGTTCCTCGCATCCAATAGGAAACTTTCCTAACAGTGCGGCGAGGAGACCACCCGATGGCCGGTCCGGCAGGCAGTACCCCCGGCACCCCGAGCGTGCTGCGCGCCATGAACGACCGGGCCGCGCTCGACCTCCTCGTCGCCCACGGCCCGCTGACCCGCACCCGGATCGGTGAACTCACCGGCCTGTCCAAGCCGACCACCTCGCAGATCCTCGGCCGGCTGGAGAGCGCCGGGCTCGTGCGGACCACCGGGAGCCAGACCGGCCGCCCCGGCCCGAACGCCGTGCTCTACGAGATCCGCCCGGACGCCGCGCACGTGGCCGCCCTCTCCGCCGACCCGAACGGCATCACCGCGACCGTCGCCGACATCACCGGCGCCGAACGCGGCCGCCACCGCATCGAGGCCGCGGCGGTGGCCCGGGACGTACGGCACCGCACCGCCCAGCTCGTCACCGAGGCCGTCGACGGCGCGCTCGCCCGCGCCGGGCTCGGCCACGACGACCTGACCGCCACCGTCATCGGCACCCCGGGCGCCATCGACCCGGGCACCGGCCGGCTCCGGTACGCCCCCCACCTGCCCGGCTGGCACTCGCGCACCCTGCGCGCCGAGCTGGCCGAGGTGCTCGGCACCCCGGTCTCCATCGAGAACGACGTCAACCTCGCCGCCGTCGCCGAGCAGTACGAGGGCGCGGCCCAGGACCACGACGACTTCGTCCTCGCCTACGTCGACGAGGGGGTCGGCGCCGCCATCGTGCTCGGCGGCGTCCTGCTGCGCGGCGCCACCGGCGGCGCCGGTGAGATCGGGTACATGCCGCTGCCCGGCGCCCCGCTGGCCCGCGGCGGCGACGCCGTGGCCGCCCGCACCGACGCGGGCGGCGGGTTCCAGAGCCTGGTCGCCGCGCCCGCCGTGCGCCAACTCGCGGGCGGCACCGATGACTTGAGCGTGGCGCTCGCCCGGGACGACGTCCTCGACGAGGTCGCCCGGCGGCTCGCCACCGGCCTCGCCGCCGTCGTCGCCGTCGTCGACCCCCAGCTCGTCGTCCTGTCCGGCCAGGTGGCCAAGGCCGGCGGCGACGCCCTGCGCGAGCGCGTGGAGGCCGAGCTGACCGGACTCGCCCTGCCCCGGCCCCAGTTGCGCATCAGCGAACTCTCCGGCGACCCCATCCTCACCGGCGCCCTGCGCACCGCCCTCACCGAGGCCCGCGCCACCGTCTTCGACACCAGCACCGCCTGACCCCGCCCCACGACACCCCCCCTACGCACCGCCCCGCTCCCCCGACCCCCGTACACGTAAAGGACGTTCGCCATGCCGCGATGGCGTATACCCCTGCGCGCCCCCGTGGTGCTCGCCGCGGCCGGACTGCTGCTCGCCGGCTGTGCCAACCCGAGCACCGGAAGCGCCGCCGACGATCCGACGAAGCCGGTCACGCTGAAGTTCTGGCACGGCTGGTCGGCGCCCGGCGAGGTGAAGGCGATCAACGACTCGATCGCCCGCTTCGAGAAGCTCCACCCGAACATCCACGTGCGGGCCACGGGGAACGTCTCGGACGCCACCGTGAACCAGGCCCTGCGCGCCGGCGGCGACGAGGCCCCCGACGTCGTCTCGTCCTTCACCACGAACAACGTCGGCCAGTACTGCGACTCCGGCATGTGGGCCGACCTCGACCCGTTCATGAAGAAGACCGGGCTCGACAAGAAGAAGGTCTTCCCGCAGTCCCTCCTCGACTACACGAGCTACCGGGGCAACCAGTGCGCCCTGCCGCTGCTCGCGGACGCGTTCGGCATGTACTACAACAAGGACGCCTTCGACGAGGCGGGCATCGCGCACCCGCCGAGGACGATGTCCGAGTTCGTCGCCGACGCCGAGAAGCTGACCGAGCGGAAGGGCGACTCCTACCGGCGCGTCGGCTTCATGCCCGACTTCCGGCTCTACCAGAACAGCCCCGACCGGCTCTTCGCCCAGTGGGGACCCACGTACTTCGACCCGAGCGGGAAGTCGCGGCTCGCGCAGGACCCGGCGACCTACAAGTTCTTCGCCACCGCGAAGAAACTGCGGGACGCGCAGGGCGGCTACGACGCCCTGGAGCGGTTCCGGACCTCCTTCGGCGACGAGATGTCCAACCAGAACGCCTTTCTGAGCGGGAAGCTCGCCATGCACCTGGACGGCGAGTGGCGGGGGCTGATGCTCGACGACGCCAAGGCGAAGTTCAAGTGGGGCGTCGCGCCGCTGCCCGTCCCGGACGACCAGGCCGAGACGTACGGCCGCGGCTATCTGACCGGCACCGTCGCCGGGATCGCGCACAGCAGCAAGCACCAGAACGCCGCCTGGGAGCTGGTGCGGTTCCTGACCGCCGACACCGATCAGGTGGTGAAGTTCGCCAACGCGATCCACAACGTGCCCTCGACGAAGGCGGCGCTCGCCTCGCCCGACCTGGACGCCGATCCGACGTTCCGCACCTTCCTCGACATCGCGAAGAACAAGTACAGCCAGGTCCTGCCCCCCTCGACCAACGGCGGCATGTACGTCGTGCAGTTGCAGGACTTCTCGTACACCGAGGAGGCGGGCAAGGTCCCAGACCTGAAGAAGGGGCTGCGCCGGCTCGACAAGCTGATCGACGCCGACACGCTCCAGTCGAAGAACTGATCGCGGAACCGAGGAACACCGAGGAAACAGGACTCGCGCATGGCACTCACCCTCTCCCGGCCCGCGCGCCGCAGACTGCGCACGCTGGGCTTCCTCTCCCCCTGGCTGATCGGGTTCAGCGTCTTCTTCGCCTACCCGCTGCTGGCCACCGTCTACTTCTCGTTCATGCACTACAACCAGATCAAGGCGCCCACCTTCGTGGGGCTGCGGAACTGGAAGTACGTGTTCCAGGACATGCCGCTGTTCGGCCCGGCCCTGTGGAACACGCTGTGGCTGGTCGTCGTCATGGTGGCGCTCCGCGTCGTCTTCGGGCTCTCGCTCGGGCTGCTCGTCACGAAGATCAAGACGGGCGTCGGCTTCTTCCGCACCGCCTTCTACCTGCCCTACCTCGCCCCGCCGGTCGCCGCCACGGTCGCGTTCGTCTTCCTGCTCAACCCGGGGACCGGACCGGTCAACGAGGTCCTGGCCAAGATCGGCATCGACGGGCCGAACTGGTTCAACGACGCGGTCTGGGCCAAGCCCTCCCTCGTCCTGCTCTCGCTGTGGGGCATCGGCGACCTGATGGTCATCTTCATGGCCGCGCTCCTGGACGTGCCGAAGGAGCAGTACGAGGCCGCCGACCTCGACGGGGCCGGCCCGTTCGCCAAGTTCCGGTACGTGACCTGGCCGTCGATCACGCCGATCGTGATGTTCGCCGTCGTCACCGGTGTCGTGCAGACGATGCAGTACTACACGCAGGCCCTGGTCGCCGGGAAGATCGCCTCCGGCGTCTCCATCGGCCCCGGCTCGGTGATCCAGCCCGGCTACCCCGACCACTCGACCCTCACGGTCCCCCAGCTCGTCTACTCGATGGGCTTCCAGAACTTCAACACCGGCGCGGCGTGCGTGCTCTCGCTCGTCCTGTTCGTCATCGCGATGGCCGTGACCATGCTGCTGATGCGCAAGCGCTCGGGCCTGCTCGCGGCGGAGGACTGATCCCCATGACCACTACGACCCTGCGCCCGCCGTCCCTGCCGGCCGACGCCACCGCCCACGACAGCGGCCCGGCCGGCGCCCGCGCCCGCCGCAAGCGCGTCCTGCACTGGATCGCCGTGCACAGCGTCGCCATCGCCGTGGCGCTGCTGTTCGTACTGCCCTTCGTCTTCGTCTTCCTCACCTCCGTGATGAGCGACGACCAGGCGATGAGCGGCGACCTGTGGCCCGACGCCTGGCACTGGGAGAACTACAAGGCCGTCGTCGAGACCGACGGCTTCCTCGACTGGTGGAAGAACTCGCTCCTCTACGCGGCCGCGGGCACGCTGCTGACCGTGTGCTCCGCGATCCCGGTGGCGTACGCGCTCGCCAAGTTCCGCTTCCGCGGCCGGCGCACCGCGATGCTCCTCGTCATCTCGACGATGATGCTGCCGCCGCAGGTCATCGTGATCCCGATGTACCTGGTGTGGGCCCAGCAGTTCCACCTCGCGGGGACGCTGTGGCCGCTGATCATCCCGATGGCGTTCGGTGACGCGTACTCGATCTTCCTGCTCCGCCAGTTCCTGCTGACGATCCCCAAGGAGTACATCGAGTCGGCGAAGGTCGACGGCTGCGGCGAGCTGCGCACCCTGCTGAAGATCGTGGTGCCGATGGCCAAGCCGGGCATCGCCGCGATCGCCCTGTTCCAGTTCTTCTACTGCTGGAACGACTACTTCGGGCCGCAGATCTACGCGGCCCAGAACCCGGCTTCCTGGACACTGAGTTACGGCCTGGAATCCTTCAAGTCCGCGCACAGCGTCAACTGGAACCTGACGATGGCCGCGACGCTGCTCGTGATGGCGCCGGTCTGCCTCGTCTTCTTCTTCGCACAGAAGGCCTTCGTCGAAGGCGTCACCCTCACCGGAGTAAAGGGCTAGGAACTGCTATGAAGCTCGCCGTGGTCGGCGGAGGGTCGACCTACACACCCGAACTCATCGACGGATTCGCGCGGTTGAGGGACACGCTGCCGATCGAGGAGCTGGTCCTCGTCGACCCGGCCGCCGACCGTCTCGACCTGGTGGGCGGTCTCGCCCGCCGGATCTTCGCCAAGCAGGGCCACCCCGGCACCATCCGCACCACCTCCGACGTGGACGCGGGCGTCGCCGGCGCGGACGCCGTCCTGCTCCAGCTGCGCGTCGGCGGCCAGGCCGCCCGCAACCAGGACGAGACGTGGCCGCTGGAGTGCGGCTGCGTCGGCCAGGAGACCACCGGCGCCGGCGGCCTCGCCAAGGCGCTGCGCACGGTGCCGGTGGTCCTCGACATCGCCGAGCGGGTGCGCCGGGCCAACCCGGACGCCTGGATCATCGACTTCACCAACCCGGTCGGCATCGTGACAAGGGCGCTGCTCCAGGCCGGTCACAAGGCCGTGGGCCTGTGCAACGTGGCCATCGGCTTCCAGCGCAAGTTCGCCAAGCTGCTCGACGTGAGCCCCGCGCAGCTGCACCTGGACCACGTCGGCCTCAACCACCTCACGTGGGAGCTGGGCGTGCGCCTCGGCGGCCCGGACGGCGAGAACCTGCTGCCGCGCCTGATCGGCGAGCACGGCGACGCCCTCGCCGCCGACCTGCACATGCCGCGCGAGATCGTCGACCGCCTCGGCGTCGTGCCCTCGTACTACCTGCGCTACTACTACCAGCACGACGCGGTCGTACGGGAGCTGCGCACCAAGCCCTCCCGCGCCGCGCAAGTGGCGGAGATGGAACGCGAGTTGCTTCAGATGTACGGCGACCCCACGCTCGACGAGAAGCCGGAGCTGCTGTCCAGGCGCGGTGGCGCCTTCTACAGCGAGGCGGCCGTGGACCTGGCCGCGTCCCTGCTGGGCGGCGGCGGATCGCCCTACCAGGTCGTCAACACGTACAACAACGGCACGCTGCCCTTCCTCCCCGACGACGCGGTCATCGAGGTGCAGGCGGCGGTGGACGGCAAGGGCGCGCGCCCGCTGCCCGTCCCGCGGCTCGACCCGCTGTACGCCGGGCTCATCGCGAACGTGACGGCGTACGAGGACCTGGCCCTGGAGGCCGCCCTGCGCGGCGGCCGCGACCGCGTCTTCAAGGCGCTGCTCGCACACCCGCTGGTGGGCCAGATCGAGTACGCGGACCGGCTCACGGACCAGTTGATCGCCCACAACCGGGAGCACCTGGCGTGGGCCTGAGCACCAGCGTGCTCGCGATCGACGCGGGCAACAGCAAGACCGATGTCGCGGTGGTCGCGGCCGACGGCCAGGTCGTCGGCGCGGCCCGCGGCGGCGGGTTCCAGCCGCCCCGGGTCGGGGTGGCGGCGGCCGTGGACGTCCTGACGGAGGCGGTCGGCCGGGCCTTCGCGCAGGCGGGCGTCGAGACGGTCGGCCACGTCTCGGCGTGTCTGGCCAACGCCGATCTGCCGGTCGAGGAAGCGGAGCTGGCGAAGGCGCTGCGGGCCAGGGGCTGGGCGGCGTCGGCGAGCGTGGACGTGCGCAACGACACGTTCGCGGTGCTGCGGGCCGGGCTCCTGGAGGACGCGGAGCCGCGCGGGGTCGCCGTGGTCTGCGGCGCGGGCGTCAACTGCGCGGGCATGCTCCCCGACGGCCGCACCGCCCGGTTCCCGGCGATCGGCAAGATATCCGGCGACTGGGGCGGCGGC
Source organism: Streptomyces sp. NPDC006552 (assembly GCF_040611655.1). Classification (NCBI taxonomy): domain Bacteria; kingdom Bacillati; phylum Actinomycetota; class Actinomycetes; order Kitasatosporales; family Streptomycetaceae; genus Streptomyces; species Streptomyces sp. NPDC006552. Next base: position 632 of record NZ_JBEXOS010000092.1, on the reverse strand, counting down.
GGGGGCCTGGCGGAGGAGGCCCTCTGGTACGCGGCGCGGGCGGAGGACGGCCGCGGCGAGCGCACCGCTTTGATGCGGGCGCTGCCCGGCCACTTCGGCCTCTCCTCCATGTACGCCCTGATCGAGGCCCTGCACCTGGGCCACGTCCCCATGGAGCGGCGCCACGAATGCGCGCCGGTCCTCTTCGCCACGGCGGCGGAGGGTGATGCGGTGGCCCGGGCGCTGGTGGACCGGATGGCCGACGAAGTGGTGGCCATGTCGACGGTGGCGCTGCGCCGCCTGGACCTGCTGGACGAGGAGGTCCCGGTGCTGCTCGGGGGCAGTGTGCTGGCGGCGCGCCATGCGCAACTGGACGCGCGTGTCCGGGAGTTGCTGGCCGAACGGGCGCCGAAGGCGGTGGTGCGGGTGGTGTCCGAGCGGCCCGTGCTGGGCGCTGCGCTGCTGGGGCTGGATGCGGTGGGGGCTGCGCCGGACGTGTATGTGAGGTTGCGGGCGTTCTACGCGGCCTGAGCGGGGTCGTTGCGGTCGTATGCGAGGCGCGCCGCCGTCGTGGCTGGTCGCGCAGTTCCCCGCGCCCCTGAGGCATGCGCTGCGCGCAGCCTCCCCTCCAGGGGTGCGGGGAGCTGCGCGAC
>NZ_JBEXOS010000091.1:0-22710 GCF_040611655.1 Streptomyces sp. NPDC006552 | reverse complement strand
CCTGTGGCAGCAGTGGCTCCAGGATGCGCCACACATGCAGGACGCCTTGGACCCCACCCCCTCCTCCCCGCGAGGCGGTGCGCACGCCGGACGGTCGTCAGATCAGACGGCGAGCGCCTGGGCGCGACGCTTCACCTCCGTGCCACGATTCTCGCTCAGGGCCTGCGCGGGCGTGCCCGGCAGGGTGGGGTCGGGGGTGAAGAGCCACTCCAGCATCTCTTCGTCGCTGAAGCCGTCGTCCCGCAGGAGCGTCAGGGTGCCGGTGAGGCCCTTGACGATCTTGTCGCCGTCGATGAAGGCGGCGGGCACGTGCAGCGCCCGGTTCTCACCACGGCGTACGGCGATCACCTGGCCCTCCTTCACCAGCTGCCGCACACGCGTCACCTCGATGCCGAACCGCTCGGCGATGTCGGGGAGGGTGAGCCAGTCGGGGACGAGAGCTTCGGTCTTTGCGTCAATCTCGGTCACGGGACAAGCCTGCCATCCCGGACCGACAGTCGGAAGCCGGGGCGGCTGACCAGGTGTTTGTGGCCGGGGGCGGGCGGCGCTCAGAGCAGGGCGGACTTCAGGGGCCGGGCCGGATCGGCGAGCCGGTCCGCGTCGAGCGCGGCGCCGGTCTCGATGAGTTTGCGGCCCTGCGCCAGGTCGCGGGGCCTGCCCACGGCCAGCACGCCCACCAGCGCGCCCGCGCGCAGCCAGCACACCGACCACGCGGCGCCGGCCGGGTCGCCGCGCCACACCGTGGTGTCGGCGGCGCGGTGGTGGCCCGCGTACTGCACGAAGCGGCCGAACTGCTCGGACCAGAAGTAGGGCACCGGGTCGTACACGGCCGGTGTCTCACCGATGATGTTCGCCGCGATCGTGCGCGGGCCCTGGAGGGCGTTGTCCCAGTGGTGGACCAGCAGCCGCTCCTGGTAGCGCCCCGAGGGGAACGACGAGCAGTCCCCCACCGCGTACACGTCGGGCCGGGAGGTGCGCAGGTGCGCGTCGGCCAGGACTTCGCGGTGGGCGCCCAGCTCGATGCCGGAGCCGGTCAGCCAGCCGGTGGCCGGGCGGGCGCCGATGCCGACGACGACGGCCCCGGCGGGCAGCCGCGTCCCGTCCTCCAGGACCACGGCGCCCGGCTCGACGGCGCGCACGCGCGCGTGGGTGCGCAGTTCGGCTCCCGCGTCCGCGTACCAGGCCGCCATGGGGGCCGCGATCTCGGCGGGCAGCGCCTCGGCCAGCGGGCGCCCGGCCGCCTCGACGACGGTGACGCGGCAGCCGGCCTCGCGGGCCGCGGTGGCGAACTCGGCGCCGATCCACCCGGCGCCCACGACCACCACGTCGTGCTGCCCGGCGAGGACCGGGCGCAGCCGCGCGGCGTCGTCGAGTGTGCGCAGCACGTGCACGGCCGGGTCGGAGCCGGTGCCGGGCAGCCGGACCGGTTCGGCGCCGGTGGCGACGACCAGGACGTCGTAGCCGACCGGGCCCGCGGCCGTGTCCAGCTCGTGGTCGCCGGTCCGCACCCCGGTGACCTCGCGGCCCAGCTCCAGGGTGACGCCGAGCGCCTCGAAGTCCACGTCGAAGGCCGAGCCGTCCGCCTTGCCCAGCAGGACGGCCTTGGACAGCGGCGGCCGGTCGTAGGGGCGGTGGGGTTCGGCGCCGAGCAGCGTGACGGCGCCGGCGAAGCCCTGTTCGCGCAGGGCCACCGCCGTCTGCACGCCGGCCATCCCCGCGCCGACGATGACGACGTGCCGCTGGTCCCGCGCTGTCCCGTTGCCGCTCCGCTGCTCGCTCACCGGGTCACCTTAGGCACCTGATCTTGCGTCGGTCAGCGATGCGGACCACTCCCGTGCCGTGACGTCCTGCACACGTGTCACCGGTTTAGCGGGCGCGGGGGCGGAGCAGGACGGGCGACCGTACTTACTGCGGCTCGCCGGCAGGAGTTAGGGTGACGGCGTAAAGCACTCGCGGGAGCCCGTACGCAGCGGGCTGAGAGGGAGGCTGGAGCGGCCTCCGACCGTACGAACCTGATCCGGGTCATGCCGGCGAAGGGAGGGGCTGGACGCCCATGCCGCGTACTCCGTCCGAAGCCACCGACGTCCTGGTCGTCGGGGGCGGCATCATCGGTCTGGTCACCGCCTGGCGGTCCGCGCAGCGCGGTCTGTCGGTCGCGGTCGTGGACCCCGCGCCGGGCGGCGGGGCCGCCCAGGTGGCGGCCGGCATGCTGGCCGCCGTCACCGAACTCCATTACGGCGAGCAGACGTTGCTCGGCCTCAATGTCGCCTCCGCGCGCCGCTATCCGCAGTTCGCCGCCGAGCTGTCCGAGGCGTCCGGCCAGGACCTCGGCTACCGCGCGTGCGGCACGCTGGCGGTCGCGCTGGACGCGGACGACCGGGCGCACCTGCGTGAACTGCACGCTCTGCAACAGAAGTCGGGGCTGGAGTCCGAGTGGCTGTCGGGCCGTGACTGCCGCCGCCTGGAGCCGATGCTCGCGCCGGGCGTGCGCGGGGGCCTGCGGGTCGACGGGGACCACCAGATCGACCCGAGAAGGCTCGCGAGCGCCCTCGTGACGGCCTGCGAGCGCGCGGGCGTCACGTTCCACCGGCGGTGGGCCGAGCGGCTCCATGTGGTCCGGGACCGGGCGTGCGGGGTGGTCCTCTCCGGTGACGGCGGCTCCGCGCCGGGCGCCGCCCTGCTCGCGGCCGACCAGATCGTGCTCGCGGCGGGCAGCCACAGCGGGCGGCTCGCGGGCGTCCCGGACGAGGTGGTGCCGCCGGTCCGCCCGGTCAAGGGCCAGGTCCTGCGCCTCACGGTGCCTCCGGGGTACGCGCCGTTCCTCAGCCGCACGGTCCGCGCGGTCGTCCGCGGCAGCCACCTGTACCTGGTGCCGCGCGTCAACGGTGAACTCGTCGTGGGCGCCACCAGCGAGGAACTGGGCTGGGACACCACGGTCACCGCGGGCGGCGTCTACGAGCTGCTGCGGGACGCCCACGAACTCGTCCCCGGCATCACGGAACTGCCGCTGACCGAGACCTGCGCGGGTCTGCGCCCCGGTTCGCCGGACAACGCCCCGCTGCTCGGCCCGACCGCCCTGCCCGGCCTCCTCCTGGCCACCGGCCACCACCGCAACGGCGTCCTGCTCACCCCGGTCACCGGGGACGTCATGGCGCAGGTCCTGGCCACCGGTGAACTCCCGGAGGAGGCCGCGGCGTTCACGCCCGGCCGGTTCTGCGGCCGGGTCCCCGGTGACCTCAGTGACGCCTCTCTGGAGCAGCCCGTATGAACGTCTTGCTCAACGGCGAGCCGCGCGCGGTGGCCGCCGGTCTCACCCTCGAAGCCCTCGTCACCACCCTCACCGCAGCGCACTCCGGCGTCGCCGCCGCCCTGAACGAGACCGTCGTCCCGCGCGCCCAGTGGGCCGCGACGGCGCTCCGTGACGGGGACCGCGTCGAAGTACTCACCGCCGTACAAGGAGGCTGACTCGTCCATGGCCGACGACGCTTTCGTCCTCGGGGGCACCACCTACTCCTCGCGCCTGATCATGGGCACGGGAGGCGCCCCGAGCCTCGACATCCTGGAACGCTCCCTGGCCGCTTCCGGCACCGAACTCACCACCGTGGCGATGCGCCGCGTGAACGCCTCGGTGCACGGCTCGGTCCTGTCGGTCCTGGAGAGACTCGACATCCAGGTCCTGCCCAACACGGCGGGCTGCTTCACCGCGGGCGAGGCGGTCCTCACCGCCCGCCTCGCGCGGGAGGCGCTCGGCACCAGCCTGGTGAAGCTGGAGGTCATCGCCGACGAACGCACGCTGCTGCCGGACCCGGTCGAGACCCTGGACGCCGCCGAGACCCTCGTCGACGACGGGTTCACGGTCCTGCCCTACACCAGCGACGATCCGGTCCTGGCCCGCAAGCTGGAGGACGTGGGGTGCGCGGCGGTGATGCCGCTCGGCTCGCCCATCGGTTCCGGACTCGGCATCCGCAATCCGCACAATTTCCAGCTGATCACCGAGCGCGCGCGCGTGCCGGTGATCCTGGACGCCGGAGCGGGCACCGCCTCGGACGTGGCGTTCGCCATGGAGCTGGGGTGTGCGGGGGTGATGCTCGCCTCGGCGGTGACGCGGGCGCAGGAGCCGGTGCTGATGGCCGAGGGCATGCGGCACGCGGTGGAGGCGGGCCGGCTGGCGTTCCGCGCGGGGCGCATCCCCAAGCGGCACTTCGCGCAGGCCTCCTCGCCCACCGAGGGCCGGGCGCACCTCGATCCCGAGCGCCCCGCCTTCTGACCGGGTCACAGCTCTGCTGCAGTCCGGATGCGGGCCGGGGCCCTGTCGGTCCCTCCTCGTAGACTCACCTGCGTGGACACGACCCTTCAGGACCCGTTGCTCGGGCACGTGCTCGACGGCCGGTACCGCGTCGACGCACGGATCGCGGTCGGCGGGATGGCCACGGTCTACCGGGCCGTGGACACCCGCCTCGACCGCGTGCTCGCGCTCAAGGTGATGCATCCTTCGCTGGCGACGGACGTGGCGTTCGTCGAGCGGTTCATCCGCGAGGCCAAGTCGGTGGCCCGCCTCGCGCACCCGAACGTGGTGGGGGTCTTCGACCAGGGCGCCGACGGCGCGTACGTCTATCTGGCGATGGAGTACGTCGCGGGCTGCACGCTCCGCGACGTCCTGCGCGACCGCGGCGCCCTGCGGCCCCGCGCCGCGCTCGACATCCTGGAGCCGGTGCTCGCCGCGCTCGGGGCGGCGCACCGCGCGGGCTTCGTGCACCGCGACATGAAGCCGGAGAACGTCCTGATAGGGGACGACGGCCGGGTGAAGGTGGCGGACTTCGGCCTGGTCCGGGCGGTGGACACCGTCACGAGCACCACGGGGACGCTGCTCGGCACGGTCTCGTACCTGGCGCCCGAGCAGATCGAGGACGGCACGGCGACGCCCGGCGTGGACGTCTACGCGTGCGGGGTCGTCCTCTACGAGATGCTGACCGGCGCCAAGCCGCACTCCGGCGACACCCCGGCGCAGGTCCTCTACCAGCACCTGAACGCGGACGTGCCGCCGCCCTCCGCGGCCGTGCCGGGTCTGCCCGCCACCCTCGACCAGCTGGTCGCGTCGGCCGCCGCCCGCGACCCGCGCTCCCGCCCGCACGACGCGGTGGCGCTGCTCGGCCACGTACGGCAGGCCCGCGCGGCGCTGAGCGAGGCCGAGCTGGACGCCGTACCGCCGCAGGCCCTGGACGGGCAGCACGCGGGCGCGGACGACCGGACGAGCGTGCTGCCGCGGGCGGTGCAGCCGCCGCTGCCCGCCGAGGAGGACGGCGTGCAGCGCACGAGCCGGTTGCAGAGTCCGCCCGTGGGGCCGCCGCCCGCTCCCGCCCGCCGCACGGGCGGCCGGCCGCGGCGCGCCACGTTCGCGGTCGTCGCGGCGGTGCTGCTGGTCCTCGGGGTCGGCGCGGGTGTCTGGTACATCAACGCGGGGCAGTTCACCCAGGTCCCGTCCTTGCTGGCGAAGACCGAGGCGCAGGCGAAGCAGCGGCTGGACGCGGCCGGGCTGCGGGCCGGCGGCACCATCACGTACAAGTACAGCGACGCGTACAAGCGGGGCACCGTGATGGCCACGGACCCGGGGGCGAACGCCCGGATCCGCGACGACGGCACGGTGCGGCTGACGGTCTCCAAGGGCCCGAAGACGGTCAAGGTCCCCGACCTGGCGGGCGCGCGGCTGTCGGCCGCCAAGAGCGACCTCAAGGACCGGGGCCTGGAGCCGGGCATGGTCACCAAGGAGTTCAGCGAGGACGTCGACAAGGGGGCCGTGGTGCGGACGGAGCCGAAGGCGGGCACGGTCCGCAACTCCGGTTCCGCGGTCGCCCTCGTCGTCTCCAAGGGTGCCGCGGTGGACGTCCCCGACGTGACGGGCGAGTCCGAGGACGACGCCGTCGCCGAGATCGAGGAGGCGGGCCTGAAGGCGGAGATCGCCACGGCGCGGGTCACCTCGGACGAGGACAAGGGCGATGTGGCCCGCCAGTCCCCCGCCGACGGCAGGCTCGCCGAGGGCGACACGGTGACCCTGACGATCTCCAAGGGCCCGCCGCTGGTCGAGGTCCCGGACGTCACGGGCCTGAGTGTCGACGACGCCCACACGAAGCTGGAGGACGCCGGTTTCGACGTGGACGAGGACCGCGGTCTGCTCGGCCTCTTCGGCGACACGGTCAAGAGCCAGTCCGTCGAGGGCGGCGAGAAGGCCGCCAAGGGCTCGACGATCAAGATCACCATCCGCTGAGGGCCGGGCGGGCCGGGCAGCCGTCCGGCCATGACACCCTTGACCGGGTGAACAGCAGCACCCGCATCCGCAACCCCATCGGCGGTCACGTCCCCGTGGCCGGCGGTCTCGCCACCGTCGGGCTGGCCTGGGCCCATGACGTGAAGGCCGAGGCCGTCCAGGTCTTCGTGGCCAACCCGCGCGGCTGGGCCACCCCGCCCGGCAACCCGAAGCAGGACGAGGAGTTCCGCGCCCGCTGCGCGGCCGAGTCCGTCCCGGCCTACGTGCACGCGCCGTATCTGATCAACTTCGGGTCGCACACCGAGGCGACCGTGGACCAGAGCGTCGTCTCGCTGCGGCACTCGCTGCGCCGGGCCCGCGCCATCGGCGCCCTCGGCGTGGTCGTGCACACCGGCTCCGCGACCGGCGGCCGCGAGCGGTCCGTGGCCCTCGCCCAGGTCCGCGAGCGACTGCTGCCGCTGCTCGACGAGCTGACCCACGACGACGACCCCTTCCTGCTCCTGGAGTCGACCGCGGGCCAGGGCGCGTCCCTGTGCGCGCGCACCTGGGACTTCGGCCCGTACTTCGACGCCCTGGACCACCACCCCAGGCTGGGGGTCTGTCTGGACACCTGCCACATCTACGCGGCCGGCCACGACCTCGTCGGCCCGGGCGGCATGAAGCAGACGCTCGACCTGCTGGTGGACACGGTCGGCGAGGGCCGGCTGCGGCTGATCCACGCCAACGACTCCAAGGACGTCGTCGGCGCCCACAAGGACCGGCACGAGAACATCGGCTCGGGCCACATCGGGGCGGAGCCCTTCCGCGAGCTGCTGGCGCACCCGGCGACGGAGAACGTCCCGCTGGTCATCGAGACGCCGGGCGGCAAGGCGGGCAACGCGCAGGACATCGCCCGCCTGAAGGAGCTGCGCCCCTAGAGCCTCGTGCGGCCGCTACAGCTCGGGGCCGTCCCCGGGCTCCTCCTGGTAGGAGTAGCGCTGCTCCCGCCACGGGTCGCCCACGTTGTGGTAGCCGCGCTCCTCCCAGAAGCCGCGCCGGTCCGCGGTCATGTACTCGACCCCGCGCACCCATTTCGGCCCTTTCCAGGCGTACAGGTGGGGCACGACGAGGCGGAGCGGGAAGCCGTGCTCGGCGGTGAGCAGCTCGCCGCCCTTGTGGGTGGCGAAGACGGTGCGCTCGGCGGCGAAGTCGGCCAGCCGCAGGTTCGAGCTGAAGCCGTACTCGGCCCAGACCATCACATGGGTGACGGCCGGGTCCGGCGGCGCCAGCTCCAGGACGGTGGCGGCGCGCACGCCGCCCCACTCGGCGGCGAGCATGCTGAACTTGGTGACGCAGTGCAGGTCGCCGACGACGGTCGCGTACGGCAGCGCCGAGAACTCCTCGTGGTTCCAGCAGTGCTTGTCACCGTCGGCGGTGGCTCCGAAGACCCGGAACTCCCAGCGCTCGGGCCGGAACTTGGGCACCGGTCCGTAGTGCGTGACCGGCCAGCCGCGCTGCAGTCGCTGCCCCGGCGGAAGCTCCGGCTGCACTGCTCCCCCAGACTCGCGACCCACCGGCTGACCCATGCCTCCATCCTGACAGACCCCGGGCAGTGGCCGTGACCACGCGCGCGGCGACGGGCCGCGACCGGCCGCTGATTCGGGCAACTCCTACTAAGCGTGCACTTACTGGACGGGTTTCGGCGCCCGGTGCGAGGATGCGCGGAACCTGCCAGTCCCACCACGCGGAAGGAGCCTCTGCGATGCAGGGCGACCCCGAGGTCATCGAATTCCTCAACGAGCAGCTCACGGGCGAGTTGACGGCCATCAACCAGTACTGGCTCCACTACCGGATCCAGGACAACAATGGCTGGACCAAGCTCGCGAAGTACACCCGTGCCGAGTCCATCGACGAGATGAAGCACGCGGACCGGCTGACGGAACGGATCCTCTTCCTCGACGCCCTGCCCAACTACCAGCGGCTCTTCCACGTCCGGGTCGGGCAGACCGTCACCGAGATGTTCCAGGCCGACCGGCAGGTCGAGGTCGAGGCGATCGACCGGCTGCGGCGCGGCATCGACGTCATGCGGGCCAAGGGCGATGTGACGTCGGCGCGGATCTTCGAGGACATCCTGGAGGACGAGGAGCACCACATCGACTACCTCGACACCCAGTTGGAGCTGATCGAGAAGCTCGGTGAGGCCCTCTATCTGGCGCAGCAGATCGAGCAGCCGGACAGCTGACCGGGGCCTGTCTAGGCCGCGGCGGCCTCGTCCGGCGCGACGCCTGCCATGCGGTCGGGCCCGCCCGTGACCAGTGCGGGCCGGGGGTAGGCGCCGCGGCCGAGCAGTGCCTGGATGCGGCGGACGCACGAGCCGCAGTCGGTGCCGGCCTTGCAGGCGGAGGCGATCTGGCGCGGGGTGCAGGCGCCGCCTTCCGCGTGCCGCTTGACCTGGTCCTCGGTCACACCGAAGCAGTTGCAGACGTACACGCGGGCTCACCTCCCGTGGCGGGACTCATCGGTTTCGCCGTCCCGATTGATCGGTGAGGCTAGCCTAACCATACCCGCCGGGCCGGGTGCACGAAAGCGCCGTGGGGCGCGGATCCCTGTGATCCGCGCCCCACGGCGTTTGTCGTCAGCACGGCCTCACTGGTCGCGGTACATCTCCGCCACCAGGAACGCCAGGTCGAGGGATTGGCTGCGGTTCAGGCGCGGGTCGCAGGCCGTCTCGTAGCGCTGGTGCAGGTCGTCGACGAAGATCTCGTCGCCGCCGCCCACGCACTCGGTGACGTCGTCGCCGGTCAGTTCGACGTGGATGCCGCCCGGGTGCGTGCCGAGCGCCTTGTGGACCTCGAAGAAGCCCTTGACCTCGTCGAGCACGTCGTCGAAGCGGCGGGTCTTGTGGCCCGAGGCCGCCTCGTAGGTGTTGCCGTGCATCGGGTCGGTGATCCACGCGACGGTCGCGCCCGAGGCCGTGACCTTCTCGACCAGCTCGGGGAGCTTGTCCCGGACCTTGTCGGCGCCCATCCGGACGATGAAGGTCAGCCGGCCCGGCTCGCGGTCCGGGTCGAGGCGCTCGATGTACTGCAGCGCCTCCTCGGCCGTCGTGGTCGGGCCGAGCTTGATGCCGATGGGGTTGCGGATCTTCGATGCGAACTCGATGTGCGCGCCGTCGAGCTGACGGGTGCGCTCGCCGATCCAGACCATGTGGCCCGAGACGTCGTACAGGGTGCCGGTGCGGGAGTCGACACGGGTCAGCGCCGACTCGTAGTCGAGCAGCAGCGCCTCGTGGGAGGCGTAGAACTCGACCGTCTGGAACTCGGCGGGGTCGGTGCCGCAGGCGCGCATGAAGTTCAGCGCGTTGTCGATCTCCCGGGCGAGCTGCTCGTAGCGCTGGCCGGAGGGGGAGGACTTCACGAAGTCCTGGTTCCAGGCGTGCACCTGGCGCAGGTCGGCGTAGCCGCCGGTGGTGAAGGCGCGCACCAGGTTCAGCGTCGAGGCGGAGGCGTGGTACATCCGCTTGAGGCGCTCGGGGTCCGGGACGCGGGCGGCCTCGGTGAACTCGAACCCGTTCACCGAGTCGCCGCGGTAGGTCGGCAGCGTCAGGCCGTCACGGGTCTCGGTCGGCTTCGAGCGCGGCTTGGAGTACTGGCCGGCGATGCGGCCGACCTTCACCACCGGTACGGAGGCGGCGTAGGTGAGGACGGCGCCCATCTGGAGCAGCGTCTTCAGCTTGTTCCGGATGTGATCGGCCGAGACGGCGTCGAAGGCCTCGGCGCAGTCGCCGCCCTGGAGCAGGAACGCCTCTCCCTTGGCGACGGCCGCCAGCCGGGCGCGCAGCTGGTCGCACTCGCCGGCGAAGACGAGCGGGGGATACGACGCGAGGTCGGCGATCACATCGCGCAGCGCCTCGGCATCGGGGTACTCGGGCTGCTGCGCCGCGGGCAGGTCGCGCCAGGTGTTGTCGGCGCTTGCGCTGGTCTTAGCGTTCACGGTCACCTCGACAACATTACGGGGTCATGCCGGGCGTCCATTCCGCCGCTCATCTTTTGAGACAGCTGAGAGGCAGGTGCTCCACATGAGCCCGGGGTTCGGGTACGGTTGCGCCCATGTTCGCGCAGTTTCCGACCCGCACCTGGTGGTGGACCGCACATCCGGCGGCCCACTGACTGCGCGTTTCCGAAACCGCGAAGGCCGCCCGAGGGGCGGCCTTCAGTGTTTTCCGGACACGCCGGCTGTTCCTCCTGACGACTGCTCCGTCACGTCTCTGGAAGGAACCCGATGCTGGACACCCTGCTCACCGACGACCGCCCCTTCGCCCTCCTGCGCCGCCGCACGCCGGGCCGCGACCACGACACCGTGGAGCTGCTGATCGGCCCGGTCGCCGCGTACGAACGGCTGGCGGACATCCCCGAGGGGCTCGCTCTCGTCCCCTTCCGGCAGATCCGCGAGCGCGGCTTCGACGTCCGCGACGACGGCACCCCACTCACGGTCCTCACCCCCGAGGAGTCGTACGAGATCCCGCTCGCCGAGGCGCTCGACCGGCTTCCGCGGCACGAGGTCCGCGTCCGGGACGGCGGCTTCGACGTCGACGACGAGGCGTACGCGGAGATCGTCGGGCGGGTGCTGCGGGACGAGATCGGGCGGGGCGAGGGCGCGAACTTCGTGATCCGCCGGACCTACGAGGGTGAGATCCCGGGGTTCTCCCGGGCCGACGCGCTCGCGCTCTTCCGGCGGCTGCTGGACGGCGAGCGGGGCGCGTACTGGACGTTCGTCGTGCACACGGGCGACCGGACGCTGGTCGGGGCCAGCCCGGAGGTCCATGTGCGGATGTCCGGCGGCACCGTCGTGATGAACCCGATCAGCGGCACGTACCGCTATCCCGCCGCCGGGCCCACCGCCGACGGCCTCCTGGACTTCCTCGCCGACGGCAAGGAGACCGAGGAGCTGTCGATGGTCGTCGACGAGGAACTGAAGATGATGTGCACCGTCGGCGACATGGGCGGGGTCGTCATCGGGCCGCGGTTGAAGGAGATGGCGCATCTCGCCCACACCGAGTACGAGTTGCGCGGGAAGTCGACCCTCGACGTGCGCGAGGTCCTGAAGGAGACGATGTTCGCCGCGACGGTCACCGGGTCGCCGGTGCAGAACGCCTGCCGGGTCATCGAGCGCCACGAGCCCCTCGGGCGGGACGGGGCCGGGCGCGGGTACTACGCCGGGGCCCTCGCGCTGGTCGGCCGGGACGCGGGCGGCGCGCAGACCCTGGACTCCCCCATCCTCATCAGGACCGCCGACATCGACGCGGGCGGACGGCTGCGGGTGCCGGTCGGGGCGACCCTGGTGCGGGGTTCCGACCCGGCGGGCGAGGTCGCCGAGACGCACGCGAAGGCCGCGGGGGTGCTGGCCGCGCTCGGGGTGCGCCCGGGACGGCCGCGCGCGGAGGGCACGCGGCCCGCCCTGGCCGACGACCCGCGGGTGCGGGCGGCCCTCGACGGGCGCCGGGCCTCGCTCGCGCCGTTCTGGCTGCGGATGCAGGAGCCCGGGCGGCCCGGCGGTGAGCTGAGCGGGCACGCGCTGGTCGTCGACGGCGAGGACACCTTCACCGCGATGCTGGCGCACGTGCTGCGCTCGTCCGGGCTCGGCGTGTCGGTGCGGCGCTACGACGAGGCCGGGCTGCGGGAGGCGGTCCGCGCGCACGAGGGGCCGGTGGTGCTCGGCCCCGGCCCCGGTGATCCGTCGGAGCCGGCCGATCCGAAGATGCGGTTCCTGCGGTCGCTGACGGCCGAGGTGCTCCGCGACCACCGGTACGGGGTGTTCGGCGTCTGCCTCGGGCACGAGCTGATCGCGGCCGAGCTGGGCCTGGAGATCGTCCGCAAGGACGTGCCGTACCAGGGGGCGCAGAGCCGCGTCGAGCTGTTCGGGCGGCCCGAGACCGTCGGCTTCTACAACAGCTTCACGGCCCGCTGCGACGACGACGCGGCCCTGGAGCTGGCCGCGCACGGCGTCGAGGTGAGCCGGGACGCGGCGAGCGGCGAGGTGCACGCCCTGCGCGGGCCGGGCTTCGCCGGGGTGCAGTTCCACCCGGAGTCGGTGCTGTCGCTGCGCGGCGCGGGGATCGTCCGGGAGCTGCTGGCTCAGCTCGTCGGCGGCGCCTCCGCCGGGACCAGCACGTTCTCGGAGCGGCGGCCCGCGCAGTAGTCCAGGACGTTGCGCACCGTGGCGTCGACGATCTCGCCGACCGCGTCCGCGGTGTAGTACGCCTGGTGCGAGGTGACCAGCACGTTCGGGAAGGTGACGAGGCGGGCCAGGGTGTCGTCGTCGACGACCTCCAGGGACTTGTCGAGGAAGAACAGGCCCGCCTCGGCCTCGTACACGTCGAGGCCGACGCCGGTGAAGCGGCCCGCGCGCAATTCGGCGACGAGGGCCTTGGTGTCGATGAGGCCGCCGCGGCTGGAGTTGACCAGGATCGCGTCGTCCTTCATCGCGCGCAGGGCGGCCGCGTCGACGAGGTGCTCGGTGGCGGGCAGCAGCGGGACGTGCAGGCTGATCAGGTCGGCCTCGGCGAGGAGCCGGTCCTTGTCGACGTACCGCATGCCGAGGGCCACGCACTCCGGGTTCTCGGCGACGTCCCAGCCGAGCAGGTTCATGCCGAAGCCGTGCGCGATGCGGGTGAAGGCCGCGCCGATCTTGCCGGTGCCGAGGACGCCGGCGGTCCGGCCGCGCAGGTCACGGCCGAGCAGCCCGTCGAGGCGGAAGTCGAAGTCGCGGGTGCGGTTGCTCGCCCGGACGATACGGCGGTTGACGGCCATCGCGAGGGTCCAGGCGAATTCGGCGACCGAGTACGGCGAGTAGGACGAGACCCGGGCGACGGTGAGCCCGAGGCGCTCGGCGACCTCCAGGTCGATGTTGTTGAAGCCGGTGGAGCGCTGGGCGATCAGCTGGGTGCCGCCCGCGGCGAGGCTCTGCAGCACGTGGTTGTTCAGGGTCGCGTTGACGCTGGTGGAGATGGCCTCGTAGCCGGCGGCGATGGGGGCGGTGTCCTCGTTGAGGAAGACGTCCAGGCAACGGACGTCGTGATGGCCCGCGAAGCCCTTCTCGATGAGGGGCTTTTCGTCGGATTGCACACCGAATGCGAGGATTTCCATACCGGGGAGTCTAGGGCGTATGCGCCCGCTGAGCCCCTCCGGCAGCCCCACCGCACCCCGGCGCCTCAGCCGAAGAAGACCCCCGCCTCCGCGTAGAGGGACGGATCGACCGTCTTCAACCGGGCCGTCGCCTCGGCGATGGGCACCCGCACGATGTCCGTGCCCCGCAGCGCCACCATCTTCCCGAAGTCCGCCTCCCGCACGGCGTCGATCGCGTGCAGCCCGAACCGCGTGGCGAGCCAGCGGTCGAAGGCCGAGGGGGTCCCGCCGCGCTGGACGTGCCCGAGGACCGTGGTGCGGGCCTCCTTGCCGGTGCGCTTCTCGATCTGCTTGGCGAGCCACTCCCCGACCCCGGAGAGGCGCACGTGCCCGAAGGAGTCCAGGGACTCGTCCTTGAGGACCATGTCGCCGTCGCGCGGCATCGCCCCCTCCGCGACCACCACGATCGGCGCGTACGAGGAGGTGAAGCGGGAGGTCACCCACGCGCAGACCTGGTCGAGGTCGAAGCGCTGCTCGGGGATGAGAATGACGTTGGCACCGCCGGCCAGGCCCGAGTGCAGGGCGATCCAGCCCGCGTGCCGGCCCATGACCTCGCAGACGAGGACCCGCATATGGGATTCGGCGGTGGTGTGCAGCCGGTCGATCGCCTCGGTCGCGATCCCGACGGCGGTGTCGAATCCGAAGGTGTAGTCGGTGCCGGACAGGTCGTTGTCGATGGTCTTCGGTACGCCGACGGCCTTGATGCCGTAGTCGTCGGCGAGGCGGGCCGCGACCCCCAGGGTGTCCTCGCCGCCGATCACGATGAGCGCGTCGACCTCTTCCTTGGCGAGGGTCTCCTTGACGCGGCGGATGCCGTCCTCGGCCTGGAGCGGGTTGGTGCGCGAGGAGCCGAGGATGGTGCCGCCGCGGGGCAGGATGCCGCGCACCGCGGGGATGTCGAGCCGCACGGTGTCGTCCTCCAGGGGACCGCGCCAGCCGTCCCGGAAGCCGACGAAGTCGTAGCCGTACTCCTGCACGCCCTTGCGGACGACGCCCCGGATCACGGCGTTGAGCCCGGGGCAGTCGCCGCCGCCGGTCAGTACTCCGACCCTCATCGCGTAACTCCCTTGTCACGGTGAGCAGTTGAAGCAACTGTCCCGCGTGGGGTCACTCGTCGTCCAGACCCCGTTCGATCGCGTACCTGACGAGCTCCACGCGGTTGTGGAGCTGGAGCTTGCCGAGGGTGTTCTGGACGTGGTTCTGCACGGTGCGGTGCGAGATGACCAGGCGCTCCGCGATCTGCTTGTAGCTCAGGCCCTTGGCGACCAGGCGCAGCACCTCGGTCTCCCGGTCGGTGAGCCGGGGCGCGCCGGGCTCGTCGGTGTCGGGGGCCGGGGCCGGTTCGCTCGCCAGGCGCCGGTACTCGCCGAGGACCAGACCGGCCAGGCCCGGGGTGAAGACCGGGTCGCCCACGGCCGTGCGGCGCACCGCGTCGATCAGCTCGTCGGTCGACGCGGACTTCAGCAGATAGCCGGTGGCACCGGACTTGACCGCCTCCAGCACGTCGGCGTGCTCGCCGCTCGCGGACAGGACCAGGACCCGCAGGGCCGGGTCGGCGCCGACGAGTTCCTTGCAGACCTGGGCGCCGGGCATGGCCGGCAGGTTCAGGTCGAGGACGAGGACGTCGGGGGCCGCGGCCCGGGCGCGGCGCACCGCCTGCTCGCCGTCGCCGGCCGTGGCGACGACGTCGAAGCCGGCCGCGGCCAGGTCGCGGGCGACGGCGTCGCGCCACATCGGGTGGTCGTCGACGACCATGACCCGCACCGGTGCCTGCGTGCCGTCCGTCCGCCGGGTGCTCATCTGCGTGGTCCTGCCTTCCCCCGTGCCGTCCATGCCGCTCACTTCTCCTTCGGTACGTTCAGTTCGACCTCGGTGCCCTGGCCGGGGACCGAGATCAGGTCGGCGGTGCCGCCGATGTCGCGCAGCCGGCCCCGGATCGACAGGGCGACGCCGAGCCGTCCCTCGCCCTCGGCCTGGGCGAGCCGGCCCTCCGGGATGCCGGGCCCGTCGTCGCGTACGGTCACGGTCACCGCGTCCGGGTCGTCCTCCAGCAGGATCCACGCGTGCGCGTCCGGGCCCGCGTGGAGCCGCACGTTGTCCAGGGCGGCGCCGACGGCGGCGGCCAGTTCGCGGGCGACGGACGGCCGCATCAGGACCGGGGCGCCCGGCTCGGCGAAAGTGACGCGGGCGCCCGCGTGCCCGGCCAGCAGGGTCCGCAGATCGCAGGGCCCGGGCTCGCCGTCCTCGCTCCGGCCGGGTTCGTCGACGACGCGCACCACGGCGCCCTGCGCGGTGTCCTCGGAGGCCCGGGACTGCGGGGTGAGGCCGCCGGCCACCAGGGTGCGCAGCGCCACCTCCTGCTCGCCGGCCATCCGGCCGATCTCGGCGGCCTCGCCGCCCAGCGCGTTGCCCCGGCGCTGCACCATGGCGAGGACCTGCAGGACGCTGTCGTGGATGTCGCGGGCCAGGCGCTCCCGCTCCCGGGTGGCGGCCTCGATCTCCAGGGCGCGGGCGAGGGTGCGCTCGGAGGCGCGGGCCACCTCGACGACGTAGCCGATGGCGATGGAGGCGATACAGACGAGCAGCACGTTGTGGATCATGCTGCGGCTGAGGCCGCCGCGCTGGATCACGTTGGCGACGCCGATGAGCAGGGACGCCCAGGCGGCCCAGCGCCAGCCGCCCTTGAGCGCCCAGGCGAGGACAGCGCCCGCCGTCCAGATCGAGGGCAGGGTGGAGCCGCCGGTGACCGCCCGCTCGTGGCCCGCGACCGGGGAGAGCAGGATGCCGGCCACGGCGATCGACAGGTCGGCGGTGAGGAACCACCGGGTGCAGCGCCCCGCGCCCGACACCTGCGGGAGGGTCGCCAGCGTCCACCCGGCGAGGACGGCGAAGTAGGCGACGGCGACCCAGGGCCGCTCGTACACCTCGTACGCGGAGACGAAGAGGCCGATGGCGTACACCATGGTGAGGACGCGGTAGCCGAGCAGCGCGCGCCACAGCGGCTGCTCGACCGACATCCGTACGACGCGCTCGCGCCTGACCGTGCCCGCCATCTCCCCCGCCCCCCGGTACCGCCGCGGACCGCGCTCAGGCGCCGCCCGGCTCCTTGTGTGCTTCCTTCCCGGCCTTCTCCTGCTCGGCGCGGGCCGCCTTCTCGGCCTTCGCGGCGTCCGCGATGCGCCGCTTGGCGGCGGTCGCGTAGATGTCCACGTACTCCTGGCCGGAGAGCTTCATGATCTCGTACATGACCTCGTCGGTCACCGCGCGCAGCACGAACCGGTCGCTCTCCATGCCCTGGTAGCGGCTGAAGTCGAGCGGCTTGCCGATGCGGATGCCGGGGCGCATGAACTTCGGCATCACCTTGCCGGGCGGCTGGATCTTCTCCGTGTCGATCATGGCGACCGGGATGACGGGCGCGCCGGTGGCCAGCGCCACCCGGGCGAGTCCGCCGGGCTTGCCGCGGTACAGGCGGCCGTCGGGCGAGCGCGTGCCCTCGGGGTAGATGCCGAACAGCTCGCCCCGCTCCAGGACGTCGATGCCGCTCTTGACGGCGGCCTCCCCGGCGCCGCGCGAGCCCGAGCGGTCCACCGGGAGCTGTCCGACGCCCTTGAAGAAGGCGGCGGTCAGCTTGCCCTTCACCCCGGGCGTCGTGAAGTACTCGGCCTTCGCGATGAAGGTGACCTTGCGGTCGAGGACGGCGGGCAGGAAGAACGAGTCGGAGAAGGAGAGGTGGTTGCTGGCCAGGATCGCGGCTCCCTCGGCGGGCACGTTCTCCATGCCCTCCACCCACGGCCTGAAGCCGAGCCGCAGCGGCCCCCCGATGGCCACCTTCATCGCGCCGTAGATCAACCCACTGCCTTCCCTCGTCCGAGGTTCAGACCTTAACCCGCGGAGCCGCTCAGGGACCCGACGGCCCTGGTCGGTGTCGGTCCGGTCGCGTACGGTGAAGGGCACATCCCGCTCCGCTCGTCCGTCCTGTGGCCCGTGCGGGATCCGACTGCCCCGTGCCACGCCCCCAGTAGCCCTTTTCACGAACTGGAGACCGAAGGTGCCGGTCCTTCCCGGAGCCGAGCCGTACCGCCACGAAGGCGGCGAGGTCGGCGTCCTCCTCTGTCACGGCTTCACCGGATGCCCCCAGTCGCTGCGGCCCTGGGCCGAGTACCTGGCCGGGCGGGGCCTGACCGTCTCGCTGCCGCTGCTGCCCGGGCACGGCACCCGCTGGCAGGACCTGGCGGTCACCGGCTGGCAGGACTGGTACGCGGAGGTGGACCGGGCGCTGCGCGAGCTCACGGACCGCTGCGCGCAGGTCTTCGTCGCGGGTCTGTCGATGGGCGGCGCGCTCGCGCTGCGGCTCGCGGCCCACCACGGCGACCGGGTGGCGGGGCTGGTCCTGGTGAACCCGGGGAACAAGGTGCACGGTCTGGCCGCGCACGCCCTGCCGGTCGCCCGGCACCTGGTCCCCACCGTCCCGGGGATCGCCAGCGACATCGCCAAGGAGGGCTCGCACGAGCTGGGCTACGACCGGGTGCCGCTGCACGCCGCGCACCAGCTCCGCCGGTTCTTCCGGCTCGTCGACCGTGAGCTGCCGCAGGTGACGCAGCCGGTGACGGTGCTGCACAGCCCCCAGGACCATGTGGTGCCGCCCGCCGACTCGGCCCGGGTGCTGAGCCGGATCTCCTCCCGGGACGTCACGGAGATCCTGCTGGAACAGAGCTACCACGTCGCGACGTTGGACCATGACGCGGACCGGATCTTCGAGGAGAGCTACGCGTTCATCGACCGGCTCGCTCCCAGTGTCGGCAAGATTCCCAGCGAGGGCGTGAGCGGCCCCGGCGAGGGCGCGGAAGGGACGGCCAGCAGTGGCTGAGCAGGAGCGGCGGGAGCCCGGGAGCCCCGACAGCCCGGACGGCGGCGAGGGCCGCGAGCCCGAGGTGGCCGGTACCGGGCCGCAGGCGCGGCCGGACCCGGAGGAAGAGGGCGCGCTCCCGGTCGACGAGGACGCGGTGTGGGCACAGATCGTCGCGGGGTACGGGGAGGAGCCGCCGGACCCGCCGGGCGCGAAGCCCTTCAAGTCGGTGGAGGACCTGGCGCTCCTGGACCCGGAGACCAATACGACGCCGGAGCGGGAGCAATCGCGGGAGCGTCCCGCGGCGGACGCCGCGGGCCCGCTGGGCTCGTCGGTCTCCTTCGCCCCGGGCGTCGGCGGGGCCCCCGGGCCGCGGGACCACTCGGTCGCGGAGCCGTCCGACGCCGACCTCGACGCGGACGACGAGGGCCACTTCGTGCCGCCCGAGCCGCCGCCGCTCCCCGAGAGCGATGTCACGGCCCGCTTCGCGTGGCTGGCCGTGATCGGCGGCCCGGTGCTGCTGCTCGTCTCGGTGCTGCTCGGCTGGTCGATGACGTGGTGGCTGGCGACGGTCTGCATCGGCGGTTTCCTGGGCGGTTTCGCCACCCTGGTCGGCCGGATGAAGTCGGACGACGACGAGGACGAGGACCCGGGCCGCGGCGCCGTGGTCTGACCGGCGTGCCGCCGCGCGGGCCCGGCCGGGGTGCTCCCCCGGCCGGGCCCGCGCCGTATGCCCGGCTCCCGCCCGCCCCTGAGTCCTCAGGCCGCCGGGATCCGCAGCGCCGCCAGGACCGGCAGGTGGTCCGTGGCGGCGCGCAGCTCGTGGGCGGGCAGGTCCGGCGGGACCCCGCAGCCGAGGATCTCGATGCCCTTGGTGGCCAGGATCGCGTCGATGCGCTGGTGCGGGTCGGCCGGGGTGGAGGTGTACTCCGAGCCCCAGGGGCGGGTCGCCCAGGCGTCGTTCAGGGCGGCGGCGAGCCGACGGAAGGTGCGGCCGTCGGGGCGTTCGTTGAGGTCACCGCCGACGACGGCGTGCTCGACGCCCATCGCCTCGATCCGGTCGAGCAGCAGGCCGCCCTGGGCGTACCGCTCGTCCTTCTGCAGGCTCAGGTGGCAGCTGACCACGCCGAGCCGGACGCCGCCGAACCGGACGACGGCGGTGGCGAAGCCGCGCCGGTGCAGCCCGGGGGTGAGCGGCAGCAGGACGTCCTCGGTCCGCTCCACCGTGGCCCGCAGCGAGCAGAGCAGGGCCGGGCCCGCCGCGCTGCCGCCGCCGGAGAGGTACACCAGGTCCGCGGCGCGGGCGAGCCGGGCGAGCTGCTTGCGCCAGCGGAAGAACCGCGGCGCCTCCTGGATCAGGACCAGGTCGGGGGCGCAGGCCTTCATGACCCGGGCCAGGGCGACGGGGTCGTCGCGCATCGAGCGGATGTTGTAGCTGAGGACGCGGACGACGGCCGAACCGTCGGCCTCGGTAAGGGAGTTGGGGAGCGAGCCGGAGTCCATGACGATCAAGATACGCCGGTGCCCGCCGCCCCCGGGGGGAACGACGGGCACCGAGCGCCTCTGCGTGTCGTCACATGACGGGATCGGGCTCGCGCGCGAGGTCCGCGGCGCCGACCATGCCCGCCTTGTTGCCGAGCTGGGCGGCGATGACGTCGGCCACCGGGCGCCAGTTCCCGCCGACCAGCCAGCGCTTGTACGACTTGCGGATCGGGTCGAGGACCAGCTCGCCCTCGTCCGAGAGGCCGCCGCCGACGATGAACGCCGAGGGGTCGAAGAGCGAGGCGAGGTCGGCCAGACCGGCGCCGGCCCAGCGGGCCAGCTCGCGGTAGGAGTCCACCGCGACCAGGTCGCCCTCGCGGGCGGCCGTGGAGATGTGCTTGCCTTCGATGCCCTCGGGGGTGCCGTCGCCGAGCGAGAGCAGGTACTCCGCGTTCTCCGGCGTCGCGTTCGCCCGCTGCTTGGCGTAGCGGACCAGGGCGCGCCCGGAGGCGTACTGCTCCCAGCAGCCCTGTGAGCCGCAGCCGCACAGCAGGCCGTCCGGGACCATCCGGATGTGGCCGAACTCGGCGGCGACGCCGAAGTGGCCGCGGCGCAGCTTGTTGCCGATGATGATGCCGCCGCCGAGGCCGGTGCCGAGCGTGATGCAGATGACGTTGCGGTGGCCCTTGCCGGCCCCGAACTTGTACTCGCCCCAGGCCGCCGCGTTCGCGTCGTTCTCCACGACCACGGGGAGGCCGACGCGCTGCTCGACCTTCTCCTTCAGCGGCTCCTGGCGCCAGTCGATGTTCGGCGCGAAGTACACGGTGGAGCGCTGCCGGTTGACGTAGCCGGCGGCGCCGATGCCGACGCCGACGATCTCGTGCCCGGCCCTGGCACCTTCCACGGCCGAGGCGATCGCGTCCACGATCCCGTCAGGCGTGGAAGGCGTCGGCACCTTGAACGTGGAGAGGATGTTGCCCTCCTCGTCGACCACGCCGGCCGCGATCTTCGTGCCGCCGATATCGACGCCGATGGTGAGTCCCATGAATCCCTCAGTTCGGTCGAGCCCCGCTAGGGCCCACCGTACCTGAGGGCCCCCGCCCGGCCGCCTCAGTCCAGGTCGATATGTTCCCCGCCGGGGTCTTCGTCCGGGGTGGCCGCGGGGGGCGGTACGTCCGGGCGGGAGCGCTGGGTCCAGCGGCTCTCCTGGGTCTCCACCGCGGAGCGGTAGGCCGCGAGCAGTTCGGAGCCCGCGGCGGCGAGGTGATCGAAAACGCCGGAATTGCGCTCGATGACCGGTTCGACGGCGGACCTGGCCTGCCGGACGACCTGCCGGGCAACCTGCTCGGCGGTGCCCTGCGCGAGGGGTCCGAGGAAGGGTGCCTGGATCCCGGAGAGCTTGTCGGCCACCGCGTCCACGAGCCGGCGCAGCTCCTCGGCGGCCGAGCCGGGCGGGGCGCCGTACTCGGCCTTGCGGCGGGCCTTCTCCGCCGCGAGATCCTCGGCGCAGGCCTGCTCCCAGGCATCGGCGTCGGCCTGGGGTGCGGGCTGCTCGGTGGCTTCGCTCATGGCGGCTGACTCCTGCGGAGAGCTGAAGGGGTGCGATGCGCTGACCCCTTCGACGGTACCCGAACGGGCGCGGCGCTTCAGGGGGTGCGCGGCCACAGATCCGGGTCCGGCGCGAACCGCACCCGCAGCTCGCCGTCGACGAGCCCCGCCCCGGCCACGGTGCAGCGGCGGGGCGCGGAGGGCAGCGGGACGACGCGGCGGAAGGGTCCGGCGCCGATGACCATCTCGTCGCCCCGCCGGATCAGGGTCAGCTCCTCGCGCACGGCGCCGGGCAGCGGGATCCGCCAGACCAGTACCCCGTCGTCGGCGAGGCGGTCCTCGACGGGCCAGGGGGCGCGGGGCGCGCTGGGGCCGGGCGGCGGCACGTCGAGTTCGGCGGGGAGCGGGTCCCGGCCGAGATGGGGTATCTCGTACGCGCTCTGCCAGGCGGCGGCGGTCTTGCGCTGGTGGGCCGCCGCGTCGGCCAGCCAGGGGTCGGCGGAGCCCTCGGGCCAGATTCGGTTGGCGATCAGCGCCTCGGTGCGCAGCCCGTGCAGGGCGAGGCCGGTGCCGGTGGTCCGCAGGATCCGGTCGGCGGCCTGGGTGGGTTCGGCGACCAGGCGCACGAGCGTGGTGTCGGCCTCGATCACGGCCTGGGTGGCGGCGAGTTCGCTCTCCCAGCGGGCCGCGGTCTCGTAGAGCCACTCGGCGGGCATCGCCGCGCCCGCGAGCCGGCCGAGGACGGGGCGCAGGGCGCGGGCCGCCTGGCGTTCGGCGGGCAGCAGGCGGCGCAGGTAGCGGCGGAGCTGGCCGGGCAGGGCGAGGACGGCGACGGCCCGGGGCGCGGGCGGCAGATCGACGACGACGAGGTCGTGGGGGCCGGCGGCGCTGTCGCGCAGGGCGCGCAGCAGCGCGAGTTCGTCGCTGCCGGGCAGCGGGGTCAACTCGTCGGCGTCGAGCCGGGCGGCGCCGAGCAGGTCGAGCGCGGAGCGGGCCCGGTCCTGGAGGGCGAGCAGATCGTCCCGGAACGCCTCGGCGGGGGCGAGCCGGGTGACGGTGACGCCGGGCAGCTCCGCCACGTCGTCGGCGGTGATCAGCTGTGTGCGCGCCCCTTCGCGGGCGGCCTGGAGAGCGGTGGCGGCGGCGACGGTGGTCCTGCCGGAGCCGCCGGGCCCGGTGACGAGAAGGGTGCGCATATCGTCCGAGGCTACTGTGCCGGGGTCACGGGGCTCCGTCCCGGACCCCGCCCGTCAGGCGCCGGAGGCGCTCGAAGTACCGGACTCGACGCGCTTCTTGAGGCCGGCCAGCGCGCGGTCGATGATGACCTTCTCGGCCTTGCGCTTGATCATCCCGAGCATGGGGATCTTCACGTCGACGGTGAGCGAGTAGGTGACCTCGGTGCCCGTCCC
>NZ_JBEXOS010000090.1:0-23065 GCF_040611655.1 Streptomyces sp. NPDC006552 | reverse complement strand
TCGATGCTGGGCTGCGACGGCAAGGTCTACAGCCAGGGCTCGGTGGACTTCCTCACCGCGCTCGCCTGCATCCAGCTGGAGGGCGGCCTCGACCCCTCGCAGGTCGGGCTCGGCGTGCCCGCCTCGACGCGCGGCGCGGGCAGCGGCTACGTGGCGCCGTCGGTCGTCAACAACGCGCTGGACTGCCTGGCGCGCGGCACCGGCTGCGGCTCCTTCAAGCCGGCGCGGACCTATCCGGGGCTGCGCGGCGCGATGACCTGGTCGACGAACTGGGACGCGACGGCCGGCAACGCCTGGTCGAACGCGGTCGGGCCCAAGGTGCACAGCCTGCCGTAGCGCTCCGCCGTGGTACGGACGCCGAGTGCCGCCGCTCCCCCGGCGGCACTCCGGTGTGCCCGGCCCCGGTCAGCCGCCCATGAAGAGGACCGTGCCGTCCGGGCCCCAGGCCTCGACGCGGGCGCCGTGCTCGACGGTGCGGCTGACCGTGCAGTACTTCTCGTGGGTGAGGCGGATGCCGTTCTCGATGGTCTCGGTGCGGGCGTCGCCCTCGGGCAGGGCGAGATCGTAGGAGACGCGGACGGTGCCGACGCGGCCGTCGTCCTCGGGCCGGGAGACCGACTCGACGACGATCCGCAGTTCGTCGTGGTCGGCGGTGCGGGCGGTGCGGTCGACGACGAGCCCGCCGCAGCCGCCGAGCGCGGCGAGGAGGAGTTCGACGGGGGTGAATGAGGGGGTGTCGGTGCGGGCGTCGGCGGGGGCGATCCGGACCTCGGCGCCCCGTTCGTTGCGGGCGGTCCAGTCGCGGTCGCCGTTGCGGACGGTTTCGATGCGGTAGTCGGCCATGGCCGAACCGTAAGCGAGGTCCCGGGCCCGCGCCGCGCAGGCGGCCCCGGGCGCGTGTCAGCCCCGCACTCAGGGCGCCTGTTGCACGTCGCCGCGGGTGGAGGAGGCGACGGTGTCCCGGTGGGCGAAGTCGCCGGGCGGGATGCCCGGGTGGTGGCCGGCGACGGCTCCGGTGGCGGCCGCGGCGGGGCCCAGGGTGAGTCGGGAGACGATCCGGTAGCGGTCGCCGCGGTAGAGCGAGTGGACGTATTCCACGGGCCGCCCGGACGTGTCCGAGGTGAGCCGCTCGAAGAGCAGCGCCGGGGACAGCTCGGGGACGTCGAGGAGCTCGGCCTCGGCGCGGGTGACGACGGTCGGCTCGATGGCCTGGACGGCTTCGCGGACGTGTACGTCGTGGTGGTCGCGCAGATGCGCGTAGAGATCGCCGCTCTCCAGTTCCTGGGCGCTCAGCCCCGGCACCAGGTCGGCGCGGATGTGCAGGTGCTCGATGGCCATCGGCGCCCCGTCGACGAGGCGCAGCCGGGCCACGTACACGATCCGCGCGGCGGGTGAGAGGCGCAGCTTGCGGCCGACGCGGGCGCCCGCCTGGATGGTGGTGAACTCCAGCAGCCGGCTGGTCCAGGCGCCGGCGGCCTGCGGCACCGTCAGCGCCTGTTCCCGGGCCACGAGTTCCTGGGTGATCTTCTCCGGGGCGACGAACATGCCGCGGCCGTGTTCGCGGACGAGAAGGCCCGCGGCGACGAGTTCGCCGACCGCCGCGCGCAGGGTGGGGCGGGAGACGCCGAGGCGGGCGCAGAGCGTGCGCTCGGAGGGGATCGCGTCGCCGGGCCGCTGCGACTCGATGAGCTCCAGGATGTGGTCGCGGACCCGCTCACGCTTGAGCACCGCCCCCGGCGCGTCCGGGTTCTCGATGGTCCCGTCGGCGTTCACGTCCGCCCCCTCGTGCCGTACGACCAGTTGCCTGACCAGTTGACCACGGTACGGCCTTGATCGACAACTCCCCTTGTTAACCAGGGGGGTTGACGAGGTCAGAGGTCTATGCCAGCTTTCTCCACCACCAGAGGTCACCTGACCAGTTGGTCAACTGGTCAGGTCCGGCTCCCAGAGGTGAACCGTGAAGCTCCGTATGCTCGCCGGTCTGTCCGCGCTCGTCGCGGTCGCCGGGCTCAGCGCCTGTAGTTCGTCCGGCTCCTCCGACGGGGAGGCCGGGGACGGCGGGCGGACCGGGATCGACGTGTGGCTGATGCGTGACAGCGTCTCGGCCGCGTTCCAGAAGCAGTTCGAGAAGGGGTTCGAGGCAGCGCACCCGGACATCGACGTGCGGGTGCAGATCCAGGAGTGGGACGCCATCGGCGAGAAGGTCACGGCGGCGCTGGCCAGCAACGACGCACCCGATGTCATCGAGACCGGGAACACCCAGGTGGCCCAGTTCGCGCAGAGCGGCGGCCTGCTGGACCTGAGCGACAAGGTCGCCGCGCTCGGCGGCGAGGACTGGCTCAAGGGGCTGGCCGAGCCGGGCGCGTACGAGGGCAAGCAGTACGGCATCCCGTACTACGCGGCCAACCGGGTCGTCATCTACCGCAAGGACCTGTTCGAGAAGGCCGGCGTCGACGCCGCGTCGATCAAGACCCGCGCTCAGTGGATCGCCGCCACCAAGAAGTTGAACAAGGGCGGGCGGCAGGGCATCTATCTGCCCGGCCAGAACTGGTACACGTACGCCGGCTTCGTCTGGGACGAGGGCGGCGATCTGGCCACCCGGTCCGGGAAGACGTGGAAGGGCGCGCTGGACACGCCCGAGGCGCTGCGCGCGATGGCCTTCTACAAGAAGCTGCAAGCCCTCGGCAAGGGCCCCAAGGACTCCGACGAGGCGCAGCCGCCGCAGGCCGAGGTGATGGCCAAGGGGCAGGTCGCGCAGGTCATCAGCGTGCCGGGCGGCGCCGGTGTGGTCGCGCAGAGCAATCCGGAGCTCAAGGACAAGCTGGGCTTCTTCCCGATCCCCGGCAAGAGCGCCGGCGCCCCGGGCGCCGTCTTCACCGGCGGCTCCGATCTGGTGATCCCGGCGGTCTCGGGCCACCACGAGGCCGCGTACACCTTCGTCAAGGAGCTGACCGGGGACGCCTGGCAGAAGAAGCTCGCCGTCGCGATGAGCTACGTACCGAACAAGACGACGCTGGCCGGCGCGGTCGCCCAGGACCCGGGTGCCGCCGCGATGGCCGTCGGCGCGGCCGTCGGGCACGCGACGCCGAACACGCCCGGCTGGGCCGCCGTCGAGGCCAAGAACCCGATCAAGGACTACCTGACGGCCGTCCTCGCGGGCGGGGATCCGGCGCGGGAGGCCGAGAAGGCGTCCGAGGCGATCACGTCGGCGATGAACTCCGGCTCCTGACCCGGACGGTGGAGCGAGCCCGGCAGTACCGACGCATCCAGAACGGACGAAAGGAGTGTGCGCCGTGACGGTCGTCCGCGAGCGGACCACGCCCCGCCCCCTCACCCGGCCGCCCCGGCGCCCCCGGGACCCGGCCCGCCGCGCCACCACCTCCGGTGCCTGGCCCTACCTGCTGGTGGCCCCCGCCGTCCTCGGCATGCTGTACCTGCTCGTCTATCCGCTCGGCCGGGCCGTCCTGATCTCCTTCCAGGACTTCGGGCTGCGCCAACTCATTCTCGGCGACGCGCACTTCACCGGGTTCGACAACTACACGACGCTGCTCTCCGATCCCCGGTTCTGGACCGTCGTACGCCGCACCTTCCTGTTCATGGCCGTCAACGTGGTCCTGATCATGGGCCTGTCGACCCTCGTCGCGCTGATGGTGGAGCGGCTCGGGCGGGCCTGGCGGACGGCGGTGCTCAGCGCGCTCGTGCTGACCTGGGCGATGCCGGTGGTCGCGGCGACCACGGTGTTCCAGTGGCTGTTCCACTCGGAGTTCGGCATCGTCAACCACACGCTGACCGGCCTCGGGTTCTCCTCGTTCGAAGGCTATCCGTGGCTGGCGCACGGCCCGGCGGCCTTCGCCATCCTGGTGACGCTCGTCGTGTGGCAGTCGGTGCCGTTCGCCGCGATCACCCTGTACTCGGCACTGACCACGGTGCCGGCCGAACTGTACGAGGCCGCGCGCATCGACGGCGCGTCCTGGTCGCGCATCTTCCGCTCGGTCACGCTGCCCATCGTGCGGCCCATCTTCATGCTGGTGCTCTCACTCGAAGTGATCTGGACGTTCAAGGCGTTCGTGCAGATCTGGGTGATGACACGGGGCGGCCCGGGCGACGCGACCACGATCCTGCCGGTCTACGCGGTGCAGACGGCCCTGTCCGGGCAGCGCTACGACCTCGGCTCCGCCGCCTCGATGATCACCGTGCTGCTCATGTCCGGCGTCCTCGTCGCCTACTTCCGCCAGATGTTCCGCCAGGAGGGCGAGCTGTGACGACGACCGCGCGGGCGCTGCGCCGCCTCCCGCTCCACCTCGCCGCGACCGTCACGGTCGTCGTCTGCCTCTTCCCCGTCTACTGGATGGTCACGACCGCCCTCAAGCCGAACCGCGACATCCAGTCGGACCACCCACGACTGCTGCCGCAGAGCTGGACGCTCGACCACTTCCGGCGGGCCATGGACGCCGACGGCTTCGGCCTGTTCTGGCGCAACAGCGTGCTGGTGACGCTGGGCGCGGTACTGCTCGCCCTCGTGGTGGCCCTCGGCGCCTCGTTCGCGGTGGCGCGGATGCGCTGGCGGGGGCGGCGGCAGTTCATGCTGATGGTGTTCGTCGCACAGATGGCGCCGTGGGAGTCACTGATCATCCCGGTGTACATCATCTCGCGGGACACCGGGATGCTGGACCGGCTGCCCACCCTGACGCTCGTGTACTTCATGATGACGCTGCCGTTCACCATCGTGGTGCTGCGCGGCTTCATCGCGACGATCCCGGCGGAGCTGGAGGAGTCGGCGCAGGTCGACGGCTGCACCCGGCCCGGCGCCTTCCGGCACATCGCGCTCCCACTGCTCGCGCCGGGCCTCATGGCGACCTCGCTGTTCGGCTACATCACGGCGTGGAACGAGTTCGCGTACGCCAACTTCCTCATCATCAAGGAGCAGGACCACCGGACGCTGCCGGTGTGGCTCTCCTCCTTCCACAACACGTTCGGCACCGACTGGGGCGCCACGATGGCCGCCTCCACCCTCTTCGCGCTGCCTGCCCTGGTGATCTTCCTGGTGCTGCAGCGGCACGTCACGTCCGGTTTCGCGGCCGGCGCCGTCAAGGGCTGAGCCCGTCCCGCCCGAGCACCTCGTCCGGAGGTCCGCAGTGCCCGCACACCGCCCCTCTCTGCTCCCGCTGCCCACCCACCTCTCCTACCGCCCGGGCCACTTCACCCTCGGCGCGGCCACGAGGATCCGGCTCTCCCCCGGCGCCGGACCGGCCGCCGCCCTGCTCCGGGCGCTCCTCGCGCCGGCCACCGGACTGCCGCTGACAGCCGCGTCCGACGGCGCTCTCGTGCTCGCGCTCGACCCCCAGCTGGGCGGCCTGGGCGAGGAGGGGTACGGCCTGACCGTCGCGCCGGACGCGGTCCTGCTGCGGGCCGCTCACCTCACCGGCCTGCTGCGCGGCATCCAGACGGTGCGCCAGCTCCTGCCGCCCGAGGCGCTCTGCGCCGAGGCGCGCGGCGGCGTCGACTGGCGGCTGCCCTGCGTGGAGATCACCGATGTGCCGCGCCATCCCTGGCGCGGGTTCATGCTCGACGTAGCGCGGCACTTCCAGCCGGTGTCCCTGCTGCGCCGCTACGTCGACCTGCTCGCCCTGCACAAGCTGAACGTGCTGCATCTGCACCTGACCGACGACCAGGGCTGGCGGATGCCCGTCGCGGCGTATCCGCGCCTGACCGAGGTGGGCGGGCGGCGCGCCGAGTCGATGGCCGGGCCCTCCGGGAGCCAGGAGTTCGACGGGCGCCCGCACGAAGGGGCTTACACCAGGCGGGAGTTGACGGGCCTCGTCGCCTATGCCGCCGCCCGCGGGGTCACGGTCGTGCCGGAGATAGAGATGCCGGGGCACAGCCGCGCCGCGCTCGCCGCCCACCCCGAGCTGGGCACCGTGCCGGGGCGCCGCCTCGACGTGTGGACGCGGTGGGGGGTGTGCGAGACCGTCCTCGGTGTCCACGAGCCGGTGTTCGACTTCTGCCGCACCGTCCTCGACGAGGTCCTCGACGTCTTCCCCTCGCCCCATGTGCACCTCGGCGGCGACGAGTGCCCCACCACCGAGTGGGCGGCGAGCCCGGTGGCGCGGGCCCGGGCCGCCGCCGAGGGGCTCGCGGACACAGCCGCGCTGCGCGGCTGGTTCCTGGGCCGCGTCGGTGACTTCCTCCTGGAGCGCGGGCGCACCCCCACGGCGTGGGCGGAGACCGGCGAGGGGCTACCGCCGCACTTCACGGTCATGACCTGGCGCGACCCCGAGCACACCCGCATCGCCCTCAAGCGCGGCCACGCGGTGATCAGCGGCCAGCACCGGGCGAGCTACCTGGACTACGCGCAGTCCTACGCCCCGGACGAACCGCCGGCGCAGCCGGGCGCCGTGGTCGACCTGCGCGCGGTCCACGACCACGAGCCGCCGGACGACACCGGCACGGCCGGTCGTCTCCTCGGCCTTCAGGCGCAGTTGTGGACCGAGTTCGTCGCGGACGCCGGCCACGTCGACCGGCTGTCCTTCCCCCGGCTGTGCGCGCTCGCCGACCGGGCCTGGCACGGCGCGCCGTCCTGGTCCGGCTTCCGGGAGCGGCTCGGCGCACACCTGCCACGGCTCGCCGCACTCGGCGTGCGGCACGGGCCGCTCGAACCGCACGTCCCCGTTCCCGTCCCCCACCGTTCCGGAAAGGAACCGTCATGAGGAAGAGTCTCGCGAGAAGAAAAGCCGTCTCCAGGGCCGTCACCTGTGCCGCGGCCGCCACGCTGGGCTGCGCGGGCCTCGTCGCGCTCCCGTCGAGCGCCACCGCGGCCGCGGGCGCCCTGACGGTGCAGTACCACGCCGGCAGCACCGGCAGCGACCAGGCCGAACCGTGGCTGAAGGTCCGCAACTCCGGCAGCACGGGCGTGCCGCTCAGCGGCGTGAAAGTGCGGTACTACTTCAAGTCCGACGCGGGGAGCCCGAGTTACCGCTTCGCATGCTCCTGGGCCGTGAAGGGCTGCGGCAACATCACCGGCACGTTCGGCACGCTCACCCACCCGACGGCGAGCGCCGACCGGTACCTGGAGATCGGTTTCACCTCCGGCGCCGGATCGCTCGCCGCCGGCGCCGACACGGGCGACATGCAGCTGCGCTTCTACCGCGCGGACTGGCAGTCCCTGAACCAGGCCGACGACTACTCGTTCGGCGCCGCGCAGTCGGCGTACGGGAACTGGACGAAGGTGACCGCCCAGCTCGACGGCGCCGTCGTCTGGGGCACGGCGCCCGAGGGCAACGACCCGACCGATCCCACGGACCCGACCGACCCGACCGACCCGCCCGGCGCGGGCGCCACGCTCTTCGACGACTTCAGCTACAGCGCCTATGACGACCCGCGGATCGCGGCGCACGGCTGGAGCGTGCGCGCCAACTCCGGTGGCCCCGGCGTGCCCGGCGCGACCTGGGCGCCCGACAAGGTGACGTTCCCGTCCTCGGGCGGCAACACGGTGATGAACCTGGAGACGTCCACCTCGGGGACGGGCGAGAGCACCAAGCAGACCGAAGTCCTCACCAAGGCGCTGAAGTTCAAGAACGGGACGTACGCGGCCCGCGTGAAGTTCAACGACGCGCCCAAGAGCGGTCCCGACGGGGACCACCTGGTGCAGACGTTCTTCACCATCAACGACCTCAAGGCGCCGATGGCGGACGACTACGCCGAGTACGACTTCGAGTACCTGCCGAACGGCGGCTGGGGCGAGCCGTCGAACATCCTCTACACGACGTCCTGGGAGACCTACAACCCCGATCCGTGGCAGGCGGTGAACCAGCACACGGAGGGCCGGCAGAGCTACGCCGGCTGGCACGACCTGGTGCTCACCATCGACAACAGCACCATCCGGTACTTCATCGACGGGCAGCTGTTCGGCACGCACGACGCCCAGTACCTGCCGGAGCGGCCGATGTCGATCAACTTCAACCAGTGGCTGATCGACCTGGCCGGCCAGACGAGCACCAGCCCGCGCGCATACGACCAGCAGGTCGACTACGTGCTGCACGTCAAGGACCAGGTACTCACGCCCGCCCAGGTGGCGGCGAAGGTCGCCGCGTACCGTTCGGCGGGCACCGCGTTCGAGGACACGGTCCCGGCGAGCTGATCGAGCCGCGGCGGTTGCCCTGACAGGGACGGGGAGCCCGCGCGCCCCACACGCGCGGACTCCCCCGGTGGTGCTTCCCCTCCCCGGTCGGGCCGCTCGGGAGGAGGCGGCCGACCGGGCCAGAGTCTGCCGTGGGCGGGCCGGGAACTCATCCCGGACCCCCACCTTTCGGTAACATTGTGTGTTGAATCAGTGGCGAGAAGTGACGGCGGCGGGCTCCGGGAACCCTTGCGGCAGGGCGCCGCGAGGGTAGGGAACCCGCCGTCCGGCTTGATCTGTCGCCTTCAAGGACGGCCGGAAGTGTCTGCGGGCAAGCGCTCTCCGCACCGGCTGCAGAAGCGCGCGCCGGAGTCTTCCGCCGCCCGGCCGCACTCCGCGCAGACGCGGGGCAGCAGGCACGGCGCCTCGCCGCCCTCGGCCGGCACCGCCGCGGAGGCCCGGCCGATCGACATGCCCGGCCGCCTGCGGTGCACGGTGAGGTAGACCAGGCCCTCGGCGTCGGCGGTGACGGCGCGCCGCTCGCCGCGCGGCACGACCACCAGGGCGCCGGGCGCCAGTTCCTCCTCGCGGTCCGCCCGGCGCAGGACGCCGTGGCCCTGGACCATGACCAGCAGGACGTCGAGGTCGTGCTCGGTGTACGCCTCGCCCCGCGTCCCGGGCCGGACCCGGATGACGTTCGCGTCGAGCTGCCGGGCCGCGCCGTCGAGGCGCCACAGGGCGCCGGTCGCGTCCGGGCCGGCCGCCGTCAGGAGCTGGGCGAGCAGGACATGGGCTGCGGGCATCGTGATCGTTCCTCCGTCGTGGGCCGGGCGGCGGGCGGTCTCCCCGGTCATCGCACGGTATCCGGCGCCGCGTTCAAGAAGTCGACGACCGGCGGGGTCGCCTCGTCGGCGAACTCCTCGAAGTAGGCGTGCCGGCCGCCGGGGATCAGCAGGGAGCGCGCGCCGGGGATGCGGCCGGCGAGGAGCGGCGCGTTGGCCGTGGGGTTGAAGGCGTCGTCGGTGCCGTGCACGACGAGGGTGGGTGCGGCGATGCGGGGCAGCGCGTCCCAGGCGTCGTGCCGGGCGCTGGCCCGCAGGTGGCGGCGGCGGGCGTGCGCGGGCATGG
The DNA here is from genome assembly GCF_040611655.1 of Streptomyces sp. NPDC006552. Lineage (NCBI taxonomy): Bacteria > Bacillati > Actinomycetota > Actinomycetes > Kitasatosporales > Streptomycetaceae > Streptomyces > Streptomyces sp. NPDC006552. Next base: position 13,821 of record NZ_JBEXOS010000090.1, on the reverse strand, counting down.
CCGGATCGCCGAGGGTGCGGTACGGGCCCGGGTGGGTGGCGGTGTACGCGGGGGTGTACATCAGGGCGAGCAGGGCGGCGCGGGAGACCTCCGGGTCCGGGTCGGCCAGCGCCGCGCGGACGGCGGGACCGCGCTCGACGCCGTGTGGCGCGCCGGGGGACGTACAGCCGAGGACGAGGCGGTCGACGCGCGGGGCGTGGTCGGCGGCGAGCCACTGGGCGACGCGGCCGCCCATCGAGGTCCCGTACACGTGGGCGCGGTCGATATCCGCGTGGTCGAGCACGGCGACGACGTCGCGGGCGAGATCGGCCGTGCCGTACGTGTCGGTGTCCGGACGGTCGCTGCCGCCGGTGCCGCGCCAGTCGAGGACGACCGTGGTGAAGGCCGCGGCGAAGCGGTCGAGCACCGGGTCCCACCAGCGGTGGTCGTTCGACTGGCCGGCCAGGAGCAGCAACGGGGCGCCGCTGCCGCGGAGTTGGTAATGGAGCGCGGCACCGTCGGCCGCCTGCGCGTGGGGCATGGTCCCCGATTCTCCCTCATCGCAACTACCTCTGCGCAAACGGTGGACTGGGCAACATCACTCTGCAATTCTCCAACAACTGAACGCAAGAAACCGATGTTGATCCTTGGGTCACTCGCTTCACTGCACCGTGGGTGCAGGGACAGGGGCAGCATGTTCGGACAGTCATCGCTCAGATCCAGATGGCGGGACGGGAGGCGGGGCCTCACGGTCGCGCTCCTCGCGTTCGCCCTGGCCTTCCTCGGTCTGCCGGCCCTCGCGGCCCAGGCGGCGGGCGGGCCGAACCTCGCGGCGGGCGCGGCGACGAAGGCCAGCAGTGCGAAGGCGGGCTACGAGGCGGCCAACGTGGCCGACGGCAACGCCTCGACGTACTGGGAGAGTTCCGGCTCCGACCTGCCGCAGTGGGTGCAGGTCGACCTGGGTTCGGCCGCCCGCGTCGACGAGGTGGTGCTGCGGCTGCCGGCCTCCTGGGAGAGCCGCACCCAGACGCTGTCGGTGCAGGGCAGCGCGGACGGCTCCGCCTTCGACACGCTGAAGACATCGGCGTCGTACGCCTTCGCGCCGGGTTCGGCGAACACGGTCACGGTGTCGTTGCCGGCGACCCAGACCCGGTACATACGCGTCGTGGTCAGCGCCAACTCGGCCTGGCAGGCGGCCCAGTTGTCCGAGCTCGAGGTGCACGGCACGACCGACTCCTCGGCGAACCTGGCCCGCGGCAAGACGTTCACGGCGAGCTCCACCACACAGACCTACGCCGCCTCGAACGCCGGGGACGGGGACGCCGCCAGTTACTGGGAGTCCAAGAACGACGCGCTGCCGCAGTGGGTCCAGGTGGACCTGGGTGCCTCGGTGCGCGTCAACCGCCTGGTGCTGCGGCTGCCGTCCGGCTGGGAGACCAGGACGCAGACGCTGACCGTGCGCTCCAGCACCAACGGCACGGACTTCCAGGACCTCGTGGCCTCCAAGGCGTACGAGTTCTCCGCGGCAGGCGGCCAGCAACAGACGCTGTCCTTCTCCACGGTGACGACGCGTTATGTGCGGGTGCAGGTCACCGCCAACACGCGGCAGCCGGCCGGGCAGCTGTCCGAGCTGGAGGTGTACGGCCCGGCGACCGGCGACACCGAGGCGCCCGCGGCGCCCGTCTCCCTCGCCTACACCGAGCCCGCGACCGGCCAGATCAAGCTCACGTGGCGAGCGGCCACCGACAACGTGAAGGTCACCGGTTACGACATCTACGCCAACGGGACGCTGCGCGCCTCGGTCGACGGGTCCGTGCTCACCTACACCGACACCCAGCCCGCCTCGGCGACGCTCACCTACTTCGTCCGCGCCAAGGACGCGGCGGGCAACCAGTCGGCGAACTCCAACTCCGTTACTCGCACAGGCGACTCGGGCGACACGCAGGCCCCGACCGCGCCCGGGAACCTGGCCTTCACCGAGGCGACGAAGGGGCAGGTCAAGCTGGCCTGGCAGGCGTCGACCGACAATGTGAAGGTCACCGGGTACGACCTCTACGCCAACGGCTCGCTGCTCAAGTCGGTCGCCGGTGACGTCACGACGTACACCGACTCCCAGCCCGCGTCGGCGACGGTGACGTACACCGTGCGCGCCAAGGACGCTGCGGGCAACCAGTCGGCGAACTCCAACGCCGTCACGCGCAACGGCTCGACGGCCGACGCCGCCAACCTGGCGGTGCGCAAGCCGGTCACGGCGTCCTCCGCGACGCAGACCTTCGTCGCCGAGAACGCCGTCGACGACAGCACCAGCACCTACTGGGAGGGCGGCAGCGGCTACCCGAACACGCTGACCGTGAAGCTCGGCGCGAACGCGGACGTGTCCGCGGTCGTCCTGAAGCTGAACCCGGACGCCGCCTGGGCCACCCGCACGCAGAAGATCGAGGTGCAGGGCCGCGAGCAGAAGGCGTCGGACTTCACGCAGCTGGCCGCGGCGAAGGAGTACACCTTCAACCCGGCGAGCGGGAACACGGTGACGATCCCGGTCACCGCGCGCGTCGCGGACGTCCGGCTCGTCATCACCGCCAACTCCGGCGCTCCCGGCGGTCAGATCGCGGAGTTCCAGGTCCTGGGCACCCCGGCGCCCAACCCCGATCTCCAGGTCACGGGGGTCACGTCCGCGCCCGCCTCACCCGTCGAGTCCGACCGGATCACCCTGTCGGCGACGGTCCGCAACGCGGGCAGCGAGGCGAGCACGGCGACGACCCTGGACTTCACGCTCGGTACCGCCAAGGCCGGCTCGGCCGCCGTGGGCGCGCTCGCGGCCGGGGCGACGGCGACCGTCAGCGCCGACATCGGGGCGCGCGACGCGGGCACGTACCAGGTCGGCGCGGTCGTCGACCCGGGCAACAAAGTGGTGGAGCGCGACGAGGGCAACAACAGCTACACCAGCCCGACCGGTCTCGTCGTCAAGCCGGTGACCAGCGCCGACCTGGTGGCGTCCCCCGTGTCCTGGTCGCCGGGCACGCCCGGCGAGGGTGACACGGTGACCTTCTCGGCGGTCCTCAAGAACCAGGGCAACCAGGCCAGCGCCGCGGGCGCCCACGGCATCACGCTCACCGTCACCGACTCCGGCGGCACGGTCGTGAAGACCCTCACCGGGTCCTTCGACGGGTCGATCGCGGCCGGCGGCGCGACCGCGCCGGTCAAGCTCGGCACGTGGACGGCGGGCAAGGGCAAGTTCACGGTGAAGACCGTGGTGGCCGCCGACGCCAACGAGCTGCCGGTCAAGCGCGACAACAACACCTCGTCGCAGCCGCTCTTCGTGGGGCGCGGCGCGAGCATGCCCTACGACACCTACGAGGCGGAGGACGGCACGGTCGGCGGCGGCGCCAAGGTCCTCGGCCCCAACCGCACGGTCGGCGACCTCGCGGGCGAGGCCTCGGGCCGCAAGGCGGTGACGCTGGACAGCACCGGCTCCTACGTCGAGTTCACCACCAAGGCGCCGACGAACACCCTCGTCACCCGCTTCTCGATCCCGGACGCGGCGGGCGGCGGCGGGCGCGACGCGACGCTGAACGTGTACGTCGACGGCACGTTCCTGAAGGCCATCGACCTGACGTCGAAGTACGCGTGGCTGTACGGAGCGGAGACCGGGCCCGGCAACGCGCCGAGCGCGGGCGCGCCCCGGCACATCTACGACGAGGCGAACCTGCTGCTCGGGCGGACCGTGCCGCAGGGAAGCAGGATCCGGCTGCAGAAGGACGCCGCGAACGACACCACGTACGCGGTGGACTTCGTGAGTCTGGAGCAGGCGACCGCGCTGGCCAACCCGGACCCGGCGGCCTACGCCGTGCCGACCGGCTTCTCGCAGCAGGCCGTGCAGGACGCCCTGGACAAGGTGCGGATGGACACGACGGGCAAGCTCGTCGGCGTGTACCTGCCGACCGGTGACTACGAGACGTCGAACAAGTTCCAGGTGTACGGCAAGGCGGTCAAGGTCGTCGGCGCCGGGCCGTGGTTCACCCGGTTCCACACGCCGTCGTCGCAGGAGAACACGGACGCCGGGTTCCGCGCGGAGGCCAGTGCCAACGGCTCGACGTTCGCGCACTTCTCCTTCTTCGGGAACTACACCTCCCGCATCGACGGTCCCGGCAAGGTCTTCGACTTCTCGAACGTCGCGGACATCACCATCGACGACGTGTGGAACGAGCACACGGTCTGCCTGTACTGGGGCGCCAACACCGACCGGGTCACGGTCAAGAACTCCCGGATCCGCGACACGTTCGCCGACGGCGTCAACATGACGAACGGTTCGACGGACAACCACGTCGTCAACAACGAGTCCCGGGCCACCGGCGACGACAGTTTCGCCCTGTTCTCGGCGATCGACGCGGGCGGCGCGGACGAGAAGAACAACGTGTTCGAGAACCTGACGTCGCTGCTGACGTGGCGGGCGGCGGGTATCGCCGTGTACGGCGGCTACGACAACACGTTCCGCAACATCCTCGTCGCGGACACCCTCGTCTACTCCGGCGTCACGATCAGCTCGCTGGACTTCGGCTATCCGATGAACGGGTTCGGCACCGGTCCGACGACCCTGGAGAACAGCTCGATCGTCCGCTGCGGCGGTCACTTCTGGGGCGGCCAGACGTTCCCGGGCATCTGGATGTTCTCGGCGTCGAAGGTGTTCCAGGGCATCCGGGTCACCGACGTCGACATCGTCGACCCGACGTACAGCGGCATCATGTTCCAGACCAACTACGTGGGAGGCCAGCCGCAATTCCCGATCAAGGACACGGTCCTGACCGATGTGACGATCTCCGGAGCACGCAAGAGCGGGGACGCCTACGACGCGAAGTCCGGATTCGGCGTGTGGGCGAACGAGATGCCGGAGACGGGCCAGGGCCCGGCCGTCGGCGAAGTCACCTTCCACAACCTGAAGTTGAACGACAACGCGGTGGACATCCGGAACACGACGTCCACGTTCAAGATCAACCTGCTGCCGTGACGCGGCACATGCGGTAGCGGGCTCCAGCGGGACGGGGTGGCCGGGCGATCTGCCCGGCCACCCTTCTGCGTGCCCGACCAAAAGAAACTCGGGTTCCATTAAGGCGCTCACGCCTGTTACGGTTGCGGCACGCACTAACGGAACCGCAGAACCGTTTACCGAGGAGACCGCCATGGAGTACCGCCAGTTGGGGACGTCCGGCCTGAAGGTGCCCGCGCTGAGCTTCGGCGCGGGGACGTTCGGCGGCCGGGGCCCCCTGTTCTCCGCCTGGGGCACCGCCGGGCCCGACGAGGCCCGGCGCATGGTCGACCTGAGCCTGGACGCGGGGGTCACCCTGTTCGACACGGCCGACGTCTACTCGGACGGGGCGTCCGAGGAGGTGCTCGGCGCGGCGCTCAAGGGCCGCCGCGACCAGGCGCTGATCTCCACGAAGGCGGCACTGCCGACCGGCGAGGGGCCCCACGACGCCGGGGTCTCGCGCTCGCGCCTGATCCGGTCGGTCGAGGCGGCGTTGCGCCGCCTCGACACCGAGTACATCGACCTGTTCCAGCTGCACGCCTACGACGCGAGCACGCCCGTGGAGGAAGTCCTGTCGGCCCTCGACGACCTGGTCCGGGTGGGCAAGATCCGCTACACCGGCGTCTCCAACTACGCGGGCTGGCAGCTGATGAAGGCGCTCGCCGCGGCCGGCGAGCACGGGCGGCCGCGGTTCGCCGCGCACCAGGTGTACTACTCGCTCGTCGGCCGCGACTACGAGTGGGAGCTGATGCCGCTCGGCCTCGACCAGGGCGTCGGCGCCGTGGTGTGGAGCCCGCTCGGCTGGGGACGGCTGACCGGCAGGATCCGGCGCGGGCAGCCGCTGCCGAAGGACAGCCGGCTGCACCGGACCGCGCAGTTCGGACCGCCGATCGAGGACGAGCACCTGTACCGGGTCGTCGACGCGCTGGACGAGATCGCGGCGGAGACCGGCAAGGCGGTGCCGCAGATCGCCCTCAACTGGCTGCTGCGCCGGCCCACCGTCTCCACGGTGCTCATCGGGGCGCGCGACGAGGAGCAGCTGAAGCAGAACCTGGGCGCCGTCGGCTGGGAGCTGACGCCGGACCAGGTGGCCCGGCTGGACGCGGCGAGCGAGGTCGAGGCCCCCTATCCGTACTACCCGTACCGGACCCAGGAGGGCTTCCGTCGACTGAATCCGGCCGTCGTCTGAGACCCGTACGCCGACTGTCAACTGAAGGTTGACACCCGCAGACTGTCAACCTACGGTTGTCAGCATGACGAAACCAGTTGCGTCCACGCATCCCGTCCGTCTCGACGACCTGATCGAAGCCATCAAGAAGGCCCACTCCGACGCGCTCGACCAGCTCCAGGACGCGGTCATTGCCGCCGACCACCTCGGCGACGTGGCCGACCACCTGATCGGCCACTTCGTCGACCAGGCCCGCCGCTCCGGCGCCTCCTGGACCGACATCGGCAGGAGCATGGGCGTCACCCGGCAGGCGGCGCAGAAGCGGTTCGTGCCCAAGGGCGCCGAGTCGCAGATCGACCCGGAGCAGGGCTTCGCCCGCTACACCCCGCGCGCCCGCAACGTGGTGATGGGCGCGCAGAACGAGGCCCGCGCGGCCGGCAGCACCACCATCGGCACCGCCCACCTCGTCCTCGGCCTGCTGCACGAGCCGGATGGCCTGGCCGCGCAGGCCATCCGCGCGCAGGACGTGCTCCTGGACTCGGTGCGGCAGGCCGCGACGGCGACCCTGCCCCCGGCCGCCGAGGACGGACCGGAACTGGTCCCGTTCGACGCGGACGCCAAGAAGGCGCTGGAGCTGACCTTCCGGGAGGCCCTGCGGCTCGGCCACAACTATGTGGGCACGGAGCACATCCTGCTCGCGCTCCTGGAGCAGGAGAACGGCGCGGGTGTGCTCAGCGAGGCGGGCGTCGCCAAGGAGGCGGCCGAGACCCACCTCCGCGCGGCCCTCGCGGCGATCACCGCGGCACGCGAGGAGGCGGACAAGAAGGGCTGAACCGCCCGCCCGCGGACGCCCCGGGCCGGCCGGCGGGGGCGGTGTCACCGGACGCCACATCGGCGCAGGTGGGACACTGTCCGCATGACTGACCGCTCAGGAACCCCCGCCAGGCCGGACGACCTCGTCGACCTCGACGAGCTGGTCGACGCGTATTACACGAGGGAGCCCGACGTCACGCGCCCCGAGCAGCGTGTCGTCTTCGGCACGAGTGGCCATCGCGGCTCCAGCCTCGACGGCGCCTTCAACGAGAAACACATCGCGGCGATCACCCAGGCCATCGTCGAACACCGCACGGCCGAGGGCATCACCGGCCCGCTCTTCATCGGCCCGGACACCCACGCCCTGTCCAGGCCCGCGCTCAGGACGGCGCTCGGCGTGCTGGCCGCGCACGGGGTGCGGGTCATGGCCGACGCCCTCGACGGCTACGTGCCGACGCCCGCACTCAGCCATGCGATCCTGCGCTGGAACCGCGCCGAGCCGGCCGACCGCGCCGACGGCATCGTCATCACGCCGAGCCACAACCCGCCGCGCGACGGCGGCTTCAAGTACAACCCGCCGCACGGCGGCCCCGCCGACTCGACGACCACCTCCTGGATCGCGCAGCGCGCCAACGAACTGCTCGCGGACCCGGACTGGACCCCGCGCACGGCCGGCTCCCCGGCCCCCGAGCCGTACGACTTCCGCGAGCGCTACGTCGAGGACCTGCGGACCATCATCGACGTGGACGCCGTCCGGCGGGCGGGCGTGCGGATCGGCGCCGACCCGCTGGGCGGCGCGAGCGTCGACTACTGGGCGCGGATCGCCGAGATGTACGGGCTGGACCTCACCGTGGTGAACCCCTCGGTCGACCCGACGTGGCGGTTCATGACGCTGGACTGGGACGGCAAGATCCGGATGGACCCGTCGTCGGCGCCCGCGATGGCCTCGGTCCTCGCGCGCCGCCACGACTACGCCCTGCTCACCGGCAACGACGCCGACGCGGACCGGCACGGCATCGTCACCCCGGACGCCGGCCTGATGAACCCGAACCACTACCTGGCCGTCGCCATCCACTACCTGTTCTCGCACCGGCCGCAGTGGTCGGCGTCGGCGGCGGTCGGCAAGACCCTGGTGTCGAGCGCCGTCATCGACCGGGTCGCCGCCTCACTCGGCCGCGAACTGGTCGAAGTGCCCGTCGGGTTCAAGTGGTTCGTGCCCGGCCTGGTGGACGGCTCGGTCGCGTTCGGCGGCGAGGAGAGCGCCGGCGCCAGCTTCGTCCGCAAGGACGGCAGCGTCTGGACGACCGACAAGGACGGCATCCTGCTCGCCCTGCTCGCCGCCGAGATCCTCGCGGTGACCGGCAAGACGCCGTCGGCGTACTACGCCGAACTCGCGGCGGAGTTCGGGGCGTCGGGCGCCGCGTACGCGCGCATCGACGCGAAGGCGACCAAGGAGCAGAAGGCGCGCCTGGCGAAGCTGACGGGGGACGCGATCACGGCGGACACCCTGGCCGGCGAGCCGATCACCGCCAAGCTGAGCGAGGCGCCGGGCAACGGTGCGGCGATCGGCGGCCTGAAGGTGACCACGGAGAACGCGTGGTTCGCCGCCCGGCCCAGCGGCACGGAGGACGTGTACAAGATCTACGCCGAGTCGTTCCGCGGGGCCGAGCACCTCGCCCAGGTGCAGAGCGAGGCCCAGGCCATCGTGGACGCGGCCCTCGCCTGACCGGCGCGGCCGCGCTCGGCGGCGACCCCTCAGTCGCGGACGGTCTCCGGGAGGCCGGGGACGTCCGCGACCGAGGCCACCACATGGGTGTGCGGGCCGCGTTCGAGCTGGGCGCGGGTCAACCGGCCGGTGAGCACGCCCACGACGACACCCGCCCCGGCGTTCGTCCCCGCCTCCAGGTCGACCGTCGTGTCCCCCGCGACGAGCACGGTCCGCACGTCGACGACGCCGGTCTTCTCCATCGCGCGGTGGATCATGTACGGCGCGGGCCGGCCGCGGCCCACCTCGTCGGCGGTGACGACGGCGTCGAGGTTGCCGCCCGCGCCGGTCGACCAGCCGAGCGAGGCGAGCAGCGGCAGCGCCACGTCATCGCTGAAGCCGGTGGTCAGCGCGGTCCTGATGCCGCGGGCGCGCAGTTCGGCCAGGGCCGTGTCCGCGCCGGCGATCGGCAGGGGCGGCGTCTGCGCGTAGCGCCTCTCCAGGTCCGTGCGGAAGACACCGTACTGGCGCTCGACGAGGTCCGCGTCCGGGGTGCCGCCGCCGATGCGCACGAGCGCGGCGATGGCCTCGCGTTTGTCGGTGCCCATCCAGGTCTGCAGGTCGGCGGCGGAGACGGTGGCTCCGGTCGATACGACGGCGTGGCGCAGCGCTTCGTACACGGCGCCGTGTTCCTCGATCGTCGTGCCTGCCATGTCGAAGACGGCGAGTTCGATCACTGGGGGTCCTCAGGGGTGTGGTGGGGCGGCGGCCCGTCGGTGGCCGGCGGGGCCTCGGAGCGGTCGCGGCCGGCGACGGTGCGGCCCCCGACGGTGTTCTCGATGGTGAAGGTGGCCATGGCCGGCAGGTAGCGGTCGTCCGCGTACTCGACGGGGGTGCCGTCGGCGGTGAACGCGAGCCGGCGCACCCGCAGCAGCGGCTGGCCCTCCGCGCTCCCCAACAGGCCGGCGTCGGTGCGGTCCGCGGCGATCGCGTCGATGGTGTGGCGGGCGTGGTGCAGGTCGACGCCGCGCGACGTGAGCGCCTCGTAGACGGAGCCGGCGTCGGGGTCGACCGCGAACAGATGGGCGCCCACGTCCAGGACGAACGTGGAGCGCTCGATCATGGCGGGCACCCCGTCCAGCTGCCGCACCCGCACGAGGTCGACGACCGGGGCGCCCTCGTCGAGCCCCAGGCGCGCGGCGGCGTCGGGGCCGGCGCGGCGGCGGGCGACCTCGATCGTGGACTGGCCCGGGGTGCGGCCGATGGAGCGCGCCCACTGGGTGAACGACATGAGCGAGGCGAACGGCTGGGACGGCGTGACACGGCGGGCGACCGGCGGTCTGCCCCGGCCGCCGACGAGGTGTCCTTCCGCGCGCAGCTGGGCGAGGGCCTGGCGGACCGGTCCGCGCGAGGTGCCGAACTCCTCGCACAGCTGGGCCTCGCTCGGCACGGGCACCCCCTCGGGCCACTCCCCCGCCGCGATCCGCCGCCGGAACTCCGCTCCGAGCCGCTGGTGGAGCGGCCCGGCGTCACTTGTATTCACAAGCTGATTCTCACAGGCCCAGACCGTGCGCGGCAAGGCGCACCCTGCCCACCATCTGGTAAACATCCGGAAAACTTGTATAGACAGCTCTTGCCGGGGTCGGTCTCCGCTCCGCAGTCTCGATCCATGAGCCTCACCACCACCACACCCCCCGCCCCCGTCACCCTGCCGCGCGACCGCAGCGACCTCGTCGTGGTCGGGGCGGGCATCGTCGGTCTCGCGCACGCCGTGGAGGCGGTACGGCGCGGACTGCGCGTCACGGTGATCGAGCGCGACTGGCGGCTCGTGGGCGCCTCCGTGCGCAACTTCGGGCACTGCTGCGTCACCGCGCAACACGGCCACCTGCTCGACCTCGCGACCCGCTCGCGTGCGGGCTGGCTGGACGCCGCGGCGCGGGCCGGGCTGTGGGCGCCCGAGGCGGGCGCCCTCGTGGTGGCCCGGTCGGCGACGGAGCTGGCCGTCCTGGAGGAGCTGCGCGCGGAACGCGGCGCGGACGCGGTGCGCCTGCGCACGCGCGGCGAGGTGGGGGACGCGCTCGGCCGCTCCGGCGACGACCGGGCTGATCTCGCCGGCGGCGCGCTGCTCCCGGCCGACCTGCGGGTCGACCCGCGGGAGGCTGCGCCCCGCCTCGCCGCGTGGCTCGCGGACCAGCCCGGGGCGAGCGTCGTGTGGGGCACGAACGTGACCGGCGTCGAGACCGGGACCGTGCACACGAGCCGGGGCCCGGTCCGCGGCGACCAGATCCTGCTCTGCGTGGGACACGATCTGGACCGGCTGTACCCGGTCGAGGCGGCGGCCCACGGGATCGAGCGCTGCCGGCTCGCGATGGCCCGGATCGAGGCGCCCGCGGCGCTGCGGACCGACGCGGCGGTGCTGACCGCCACCTCGATGCTGCGCTACGACGCCTTCACCGCGACCCCGTCGGCCCCCGCGCTGCGCCGCGAAGTCCTCGGCCACAGCCCCGAGTTGCTCGACATCGTGGCGAACGTGATGTTCACCCGGCTGCCCGACGGCTCGGTGCTGGTGGGCGATTCGCACGCGTACGACGTCACGGAGATCCCGTTCCAGGACGAGGCGGTCTCGGCGCTCCTGCTGCGCGAGGCGGCGCGGGTCCTCGGAATGAGCGGGGTCCGGGTGACCGAGCGCTGGCAGGGCGTCTACGCGAGCAGCCCGCGCGGCCCGCTGCTGGTCAGGGACGTCGCGCCCGGGGTGCGGGCGCTGTCGGTGACCTCGGGGGTCGGCATGACGCTGTCGTTCGGCCTGGCCGCCGCGACGTTCGAGGGGACGCTGGACGCGACGGCGTGACGGCGTCGGCCGGGCGGAGCGCCCCGGGGACAGGATTGATCAAACCTTTGCCCTTGGCCGGATCGCACTGGTCGCCCGAGGCAACCGATCTCCGCATCCCCGTTCGGACAAGGGATTTGCGAAGGGGATCATTGCGCTCGACCGTGTGCCGGACGGCCGAAACTGCCCGGGTCAACCCGTTCGCGAGGTTACGGGCACGTTGACCGGGCCCGCCGTCATGTCACACGCTCGACATATAGATGCCGTGTACAACCGACTCGGCCCCGGGCTGTACCGCGCCTGCCCGAGCGCAGGCCGGCGGGGTCGTCCCCGGCTGTCCACGGCGGTACGGGAAGCAGGAGGAAGCGTATGTGTGGCATCACCGGCTGGATCTCCTTCGACCGCGACCTGCGGGCCTCGGCCGAGGCGTTGGACGCGATGACGCAGACGATGGAGTGCCGGGGCCCCGACGACCGCGGCACCTGGACCGAGGGGCCGGCGGCGCTCGGCCACCGCAGGCTCGCCATCATCGACCTGCCGGGCGGCCGACAGCCCATGACCGCGACGACGCCGCAGGGCACGGTCGCGCTCGTCTACTCGGGAGAGACGTACAACTACACCGAACTGCGCGCCGAACTCGTCGCGCGCGGCCATGAGTTCCGTACCGACTCGGACACCGAAGTGGTGCTGCGCGGCTACCTCGAATGGGGCGAGCGGCTGCCGGAGCGGCTCAACGGCATGTACGCCTTCGCGGTGTGGGACGGCCGCGTGGACAAGCTGCTGATGATCCGCGACCGGATGGGCATCAAGCCGTTCTACTTCTACCGGACCGCGGACGGCGTGCTGTTCGGCTCCGAGCCCAAGGCGATCCTCGCCAACCCGCTCGCGAAGTCCCGGGTCACGCTGGACGGATTCCGCGAATTGTTCACGTTCGTGAAGACTCCTGGCCATGCCGTGTGGGACGGGATGAACGAGGTCGAGCCGGGCACGGTCGTCACCGTCGACCGGTCCGGGCTGCGCAGCCGCGCGTACTGGACGCTGGAGACGAGGGCGCACACCGACGACCGGGACACGACCATCGCCACCGTCCGCGGGCTGCTCGACGACATCGTCCGCCGCCAGCTGGTCTCGGACGTCCCGCGCTGCACGCTGCTGTCGGGCGGTCTCGACTCCTCGGCGATGACGGCGATAGCGGCGCGGCAGCTGGCGGAGCGCGGCGAGAGCGTGCGCAGCTTCGCGGTCGACTTCGTCGGCCAGGCCGAGAACTTCGTCGCGGACGAGCTGCGCGGCACCCCCGACACCCCGTTCGTGCACGACGTGGCGCGCCTGGCCGGCACGGAGCACCGCGACATCGTGCTCGACTCGCACGCCCTCGCCGACCCCGAGGTGCGGGCCCGGGTGATCCGCGCCCGCGACATCCCGGCCGGCTTCGGCGACATGGACGCCTCGCTGTACCTGCTCTTCCGCGCCATCCGCGAGCACTCCACGGTCGCGCTCTCCGGCGAGTCGGCCGACGAGGTCTTCGGTGGGTACCTGCAGTTCTTCGACGAGGAGGCCCGCAACGCCGACACGTTCCCGTGGCTGGTGCGGATGGGCCGGCACTTCGGTGACGACGCGGACGTGCTGCGGCCGGACCTGAGCAAGCGCCTCGATCTGGCGGGCTACGTCGCCGACAGCTACGCGAACGCGGTGCGCGGCATCCGGCGCCTCGACGGTGAGAGCGACTTCGAGTACCGGATGCGGCGGATCTGCCACCTGCACCTGACCCGCTTCGTGCGGGTGCTGCTGGATCGCAAGGACCGGGCGAGCATGGCGGTCGGCCTGGAGGTGCGGGTGCCGTTCTGCGACCACCGGCTGGTCGAGTACGTGTACAACACGCCCTGGGCGCTGAAGTCGTTCGACGGCCGGGAGAAGAGCCTGCTGCGCGAGGCGACCGCGGACGTCCTGCCGCAGTCGGTGTACGACCGGGTCAAGAGCCCCTACCCGTCGACGCAGGACCCGAAGTACGCGGTCGCGCTCCAGGACCACGCCAAGGACCTGCTCTCGCGGCCCGCGCACCGGGTCTTCGACCTGGTGGACCGCGACCGCGTGGCCCGGGCGGCGAACCGCGACACGCCGCAGATCGCGCAGTCCTCCCGGCGCGGCCTGGAACGCACCCTGGACCTGGCCCTGTGGCTGGACATGTACAACCCGGAACTCGTCCTGGGGCACCCTCACGTTCCCCGACGAGCGCGTGCAGAGCCTGGTCCGCGGGGTGACCCGCATCCATGTGGTCGAGGAGGCGCGCCATGTCCGGTACGCGCGTG
>NZ_JBEXOS010000089.1:0-23480 GCF_040611655.1 Streptomyces sp. NPDC006552 | reverse complement strand
GTCTGCTCCGCAGACACGACGCGCCGCCGCTACGCGGCGGAAACCGGCGCGGAGCGCCGGTTGAACTCCCCGACTCCGTCGGGGAGTTGGCGTCACTCCGTGACGCCTCGACAGCAACGCGGAGCGATCCTGACTGGCTCGGATCGCTCCGCGATCCGGCCGGCCGCCCACGCTCCGCGCGGGCTTGCTGCTGGCTACAGAGGCGGGCCGGTGACGCAGCGGAGCGGAGTCGCCTGCCGAGGCCCGGGCACCGCACATGTGGTGTGTCAAAGTTGGTGCCTGGCCTGCTTATGTACTCAGACGCTACCACCATGCGACCGATTTAAGGCCGGTATTGACGTAGCGTCGCTGGATCCCTCAGTGTGTCACTTTTGCGGCCCGCTAGGTTCTGAACTGCCGTCAGGTCACCCGCAAAGGGGCGGGCCGATGGATACCGGCCCGCCCCTTTTTTACCCGATCAGTAGACCCTGAATCCTCCGCGTGTTGCGTTGTACTCCAGGAAGTTCATCCAGTCGTTCCACCAGGGGAATTCGGTCAGGGTCTCTTGCCTGTCCTTGAGGCTCGCTTTATCCCATGCGGCAAGTGCGTCGGACAGTTCCCGTTCGGACACCAGCCATCCGTCATTGCTGACGAGCTTGTAGGAGGCGATTCCCTGGCCTTCGGGGTCCCGGTCGATGGTCGCCTGCACGGCTTCCAGGTAGGTGCGCTGGTTGTCCGTCAGGCGGAGCTGTGCGGCCTTGCGTTCGGGGCCGTCGGGGTAGTGGCGGGGGTCGTCGGGGTGCTCGGTGAGGCCGTATGCCTCCAGGGTCGGGAAGTCCGGGACGGCCGCGTCGGTGAGCATGTCCAGGGCGCCCATGAGCTGCCGGGCGGTGCCCATGCCCCAGATGTTGAGTCGGAAGTAGAGGCCGGTGCGGGACTTGTCGTACGCCTCCCATGCCGCGTCGAGCTGGTCTTCCAGGGCCGTGGCTGCGCTGGCGCTGGCGTTGGCGTACTGGCAGCGCAGTTCTTCGACGCGATCGGCGGCGGCGCGGATTGCGGCGGCCTGCTCCTCGTCGGGTTCGGTCGCGCTGTACATGTCGTAACCCATGGTTCTCCTTGGTCGGTGGGGTCTTCGAGGCCCGGGGGCGGCGCGGCCACAGCGCCGCCCCCGAGTTTGGGGTTATGCCCGGATGTAGTCGTAGGTGTCGCGGTCGACGAGGTATCCGGACTGGTTTCCGTAGAGCTCAGCGAGGCGGACAGCGCCGCGTTCGTGGTCCCACAGGGTGTTCGGGTTGGCGTATTCGGCGACGTTGGGGAAGAAGTCGAGAATGGCTTTGGCCGCGTTCTCTACGGCTTCTTCATAGGTGATTCCGTTGGCGACGACGATGAACTTGTTGTTGGTGATCTGGGTCATGTGGTCGAGCCAGTCACAGATGAAGGTGTAGGCGAATTCGCGAGGTTCCATGATGGTCAGCCCTCCTCGGGAAGCATGATCGTGATCACCGGCTCGCGCTGGTCGCCGGGCCCGATCTCGACGACGAGGCGGGCGAGTTGCGGGATGCGGGAGCGGCCGTCGCGCTTGATGCGGTGCAGGGTGACGTGCGCTTGGATGCCCTTGGCTCGGGCGATGGCCAGGCGGGACATGATCAGGACGTCCCAGAGTCGGCCGGTCTCGTCCTGGACGGTGTTCTGTTTGTGGTCGTCGGTGTCGGTCCAGGCCACGCAGTCCTCCCATGCGGCCTTGGTGAGGGCGACGGGGACGCGGAACCCGGCCTCGTGGCTGAGGGTGCGTGGGACCTCGACGAACAGGCCGTGGGTGATGGCCTGGGCGCGGGTGAGGGGGTGGGCGACGTATACGCCGTCGGCGGCCGCCTGCTCGGGGGTGTACTCAGCGTCGGTCATGGTGGGCCCTTTCAGGTGGTCTTGGAAGGGCCGGGGCGGCGCGGCCACAGCGCCGCCCCGGCCGTGGGAGGGGTGGTCAGTTGCTGCGGGGGCGCTGGGTGGGGATGAGTCCGGCGGTGAGGTACTGCTCCACGAGGTGGGCGGCCTCGTCCGCCGTGAGGCCGAGGGTGTTGCCCTCGGCGTCGGCGCCGCCGGTGAACAGGGCGTGCCCGTGGTAGAGCTGGTGGGGCTGGCGGTGGGTGGCGTAGAGGCGGGTCGCGCCGAAGTTCGGGGTGGCCTGGTTGATCAGGCCCTCGTCGTCGATCCACATGGTCAGGCGCTCGGTGATCTGCACGGCGTCGATGTGGTCGCAGTCGCAGGCCGCGTACAGGAGTTTCAGGTGGTCGTTGTCGTTGGCGGGCCAGTCGAGAAGGCGGAACTGGCCGTCCGTGCGGATGAGCAGCGCGTAGGCCGTGGAGGTCTGGGTGTTGGGCATGGTTCTCCCTGAACTTGGTGGTCGGGTCTTCGTGTTGGGGTCCTGGCCACAGGACCAACCAACGAGATAAGGGTATCGCACTTCTGCCCTACGGGCGGCGTTTTCGACGCCTTGATCGGCGCGTTTTCCCAGATCAGATGCCGTGCGCGGGCCCGGTGGGGGCGCAGCGCGGGGTGTGTCGGGGCCCCTCGGCGCGTCGCGCCGAGGGCAAGGAGTTCGGCAGCGCGGAGCGAGGGAGCGGGGCGCGGAGCGGCCCGTGAGTGTCTGCCGTACTCCGCAGTGCGTGAGAGCGCGGAGCGCTCGGTCCGGGCGGGCGCGGAGCGGCCGGTCGGCACGCGGCCAGGCCGGTGCAGCGCGGAGCGCTGGACCGGCCGTCCGGCACGGCCCGTGCTGCGCCCCCACCGGGCTTGTGAGGGGGCTTTGCTGCGCGCTGGACGGGCCGTTGGCGGGGGACGGTGGCGCGCCCCGGTGCTGCGCCCCCGGCTTGCGGCCGTAGGCGTGCGTCGGCCCGCTGGTTACGGGGGGAGACCAGCGGGCCGACAGTCCTCATGGTGGCACGGTGTCCCGGTCGCGGGCGGGTACTTGAGTCAGGCCGGTCCCCGAGGCACGCGTGCCATGCCTCGGGGTGGCCGGCTGTCAGGCGGGCGGCGCCTGGTGCGGGTTCTGGGCGACGAGGTCCAGGGCGTCTGCGCCCCAGTCCGCGCACATGTCGAAGTAGGCCGCGTACTTGCTGGGGTCGATGTCGGCGGTGCGCGGGTCCTGGCCCTCCTCGGCGGGCAGGCGGAAGGCGTCGACGCGGGCGTCGTGGGTATTGATGAAGTCGGCTGCCTGCGCTGCGAGTTCGTTGTAGTCGTGCAGTCGCAGGGCTGGTTGTCCGTGCTGCGCGGCGGTCGCGGTCGTGGCCCGTGCGGCGAAGGCGCGCAGCTGGTCCAGTGTGCCGGTGACGGCGAACGCTGCCGCCTGGGGATCTCCGATGACCAGAGCCGATGCGCCGGGCGGAAGGTCGGCGCCCAGCTCGTGCGGTCCGTCGTCGACGGTGAGGAGGCGCAGGGGCGTGGTGTCGGCGTCTGCGACTTCGTAGCGCGCGCTCACCGCAGCTCGCCCTGGGAGCGCGCGCTGGTCGTGCACGTCGGGGAGGCGTGCTCGGTGCCGATGCCGTGGGGGTCGAGGTCGACCAGGTGCTCGTCGTGGTCGTCGGCGACGGTGACGACCGTGGCCCAGGAGGTGGGCTTGTAGTGGGGATGCACGGCCAGGGCGCGGCGTGCGGCGTCGATCGGGTCGAGGGCGTCTTCTACGTCGATGGTCCAGGTGACGGCGTAGTGCGGCATGAGTCGCTCTTCTCGGAGGGGGCCGGGGCGGGCTGCGGGCCCGCCCCGGCCCGGGCTGGTGGGGGTGACCACTGCGGGTTGTTCCGACTCCGGAAGCTGGTGGTGCGGCTCCGGGGCGGGACCGGGCCCACGGTGTGCGGCTGTCAGGTCGCGATGTCGGCCTTGGGCGCGGCGGCCTGGTCGTCGTCCTCGGTGCAGTCGGGGCACGAGTGGTGGGCATCGCCGCACTCGTCGTGCTCGGCATGCTCGCTGAGGATGGCTTCGGCTGTGCCCGCGTACCCGTAGGCGCCGGTCACCCCCGCGAGGGTCTCGGCTTCTTCGCAGGTCAGCGTGCAGTCGTAGTGCGGAACCAGCTCACTGGCCAGGCCCGTACCCACCCAGGTGGTGACGAAGTCGTCGCATGCCTGCGCGAGTTCACGCAGCTCGGCGAGGCTGGTCTGCATCGCGTCGATAAGCTGGACTGCGCGCCTGTCAGCGGAGGCCTTCTTCTCGCTCATGACGTCGCGTCCTTGCGCTGCACGATCCGGGCATCCGAGAGGTTCTGGTCGGTGACGGTCCCTGCTCCGCCTTCGATCACGTCGTTGTAGTCCGACCAGTGCGCGTCCAGGTGGGCCAGCAGAGCTGCGTCGTCGACGGTCACGGACGCCGGGACGGTGAGGGTGAGCGTCGCCTCATAGACGACCTCCTCGGTCACCTCGACCGTGGCGCGGACTTCGACGTCCCGGTCGGGTGCGGGCATCTCGTCCGGACGCAGGCCGTCGGCCGGGCGCACCGGGAGGATCGAGTCGCGGGCGAGGGGCGTGGGCCCGTCGACGGAGCCGTCGAGCAGCACGGCGATCCAGTCCTCGGCGTCCTCGATGGGGTCGGCCTGAAGGACGCGGACCAGGACGCCGTTCAGGACGTTGATCTGGTCGCCGGGCTTCAGCTCGCTGGCGTAGCGGCAGGTCTCGCCGTCGACGTGGTGGTCGGGTCGGCGGTGGGCGCAGAGTTTGGACACAGGTGTCCCCTTTGATGTGGGTGCGGTTGGTCTTCGATGTTCGGGATCGGCCACGAACCCGAACAAGACAAGGCTACCGCATTTGAGTCCAAAATTGGGTACGGAACGCCGTGTCATTTCATCAATTCCCGCAGCTCACAGGCGTTTTGGGGTGGGTGAGGGCGCGCGGTGGCCGCTCCGTTGGGGGCTCTGGATCACGCGCGGAGCGCGAGAGGCAGGCAAGGGAGCCGGCGGCGCGGAGCGCGGGCCCGGGCGCGGAGCGTCGGGCCTGTCGCTGGGGCCCGCAGCGCGTGAGGGCGCGGAGCGCTTCCGTACCCGGCGGGCGCGGAGCGCACGGTGGGGCACGCGGCCAGGCGGGGGGACGCCGCGGAGCGGCCTCACCCGCCGCCCCGGCGGTGCGGCCACCGCGCGCCCTCACCCACCCCCAATGCTGCTCCCTCATTCCTTTTCCGGGGACGAGCGGCGCACAGCTGAGCAGCACCCCCTGGGCCGTCCTGAGCAGGAGTCAATGCGCCCCGGGGACGTCACGCGTCCGTGCGACAGCGGTCCCCGTAACACTGCCGGCCGTCGTTACAGCAGCAGTGGGTCCGGCCCGCACCGCGGCCGGCCAAGCACCTCTTGAGGTAGGTGACGATGGGCAAGGGCAAACGACTGCGCTCGGGCAGCCCTTCATCACGACCGCAGCGCGCGATCGTGGTGGTGGACGACCTGGAAGTCGGTCAGCAGTACGGGATGATGACCTGGCGGATGGGACGCCAGGACCGCCCGCCACTCAACGCCGCATTGCCGTGCGAGGCCACGGACGACTTCCTCGCCAAACTGCACGAGGCCTCGCTGCATGCCGAGGAGTCCTACTGGGACCTGCTTGCCTGGCTGCGCACCCAGGTTCCCACCCCGGACGACAACGAGGCCTTCGCTCGGGCCAAGGAGCGGTGGCTGCTCTCCCGGGACTGGAAGACGTCGGTCTCCGTCGCACTCGCCGGTGAAAACCTGCCGCTGTTCCTCGTCTCGAACTTCGCTCACGTGGGCGTCGTCCTGGGACCGCCCTTCACGGCGAAGCCGTCGCTGGCCGTGCTGGACCCCCTGCAGATCCGGCGCCTGAAACCGTCCTTCACCGACGCGACGGCCCACGGGCGCCGAGAGATTGCCGCGAACGCACCCACCCCAGTAGGACACCGCGCGGCCATGGCCCTGCGGTTCCTGGACGCACAGCCCTGGCCCGTCCAGGGATTCATTCCGCCCTCCCGCGCGGAGGCCGATCACGAAGCCCACTCAAGGCACCGCGCGTTCCTGGCCCGCTCCCCCTACCTCCTGCCCGAGGAGAACACCGCCGCGGGAGTCAGGAAAAACGCCGCGCAGAGCAGCCCCCTCGCCGACGAATAAGTCGGTCCCACACACATGGCACGGTCCCAGATGCCGCCCGGTGCGCCGCCTCGGCAGTGTCAGCGACCCGACGGCCGGCCGGAGCCGGTCCGACCGTCGTAGAGGGCCGCAACCACTTCTCTCGGAGCGGGCCGCGTGCCGGCGATGTAGCGGATGCCATCTCCCTGAGGCGGCCAGCCACTCTCACGGCCCAGGGGGTGGCGCCGGCTGACGGCTGTTCGCCATCCCCACCGTTCGTCCCATGCCAGCGCCGGCACCGGAGCATCGAACGCGAGCGGCACCGCTGCCGCCAGGACGTTTTCTGCCACCGGCACGAGCTCCGCCTGCTGGGGATCGGCGAGGCGTGCGGAGATCAGCGCGTCGATCACTTCCTGCACGTAGGGCCGCAGCCGCAGAGCGCGCAGCGCTGTCGCGGCGTAGGTGAGCGCTGAGCGGCGCACCGCGGCCGGGTAGTTCAGCCGCTGCGCGGCTTCCTCCAGGGACAGTCCCTCCTCGGCCGCGCACAAGGCAGCGATCCGCTCTCCCCGCAGCCGGGGCAGTATGCGGGTGGCCGTCGAGTTGGCAATGCCCAGTTCCTCCGTGAGGCGGGCGAGTGTCAGCGCCGGGTCAGCATCGAGGAGTTCGCCGACCCGGCCGGGCAGCTGGTCACGCGGGACCATGTCGCCACTGCCCCTGGGCCGGTGCACCGGCCCTTGGCCGGCCGCCGCGGCCCCGCTCTCGCGGTAGGCGCGCAACGCGTGGCGCGGGCAATGCTCGACTCCCCCGACCACCACCAGATGCGGCGCGAGCCGCGGGTCCCTCTTGTAGGAGTCCCACGTCTTGGGCGTGACATTCAGGTACGCGGCCGCCTCAGTCCGCTCGAGCAGATCCTCGTCGTCGTCCCGCGCAGGAAGCGCCGGCACCGGGTCACCGTTGATGTACGCCGCTGTCTGCTCGGCATCCCACAGCTTTCCCTTCCCCTCGGGCGCGCTGATCGGGGCCGGGAAACCGGGCGCCTCGTGCGGCTTGCGGTTGCGGAACGCCTTCACCGACGAAAACCCCATCGCCGCAGCCAGATCGGCACTGTTCTGCACGAAGCCGCGACGGCCTGCACGGATCATCGAATAGACCCCCTCACGTCACCACCCCCACCCCGGCGCACACGGCACGAAGGGCAGGACAGCAGTCGATTGAGCCGGCACTATAACACCGTCAAAATAAGGGTAAGGGAGTTACGTCACACGCGGCAAGGAGCCACCCAGCAGGCCTGCTTCACAGCTACACTCAACCCATCACGCTCTGCAGGTTCACCCTTCAGGTGTGGTCTTCGAGGCCGGCGCCCTGGCCACCCCGCCCCGGCGGGATTGGGCGCCGGCCACTTTTTATGCCGCCCATACAGAGCGCCCAGCTGGTGAGAGCCGCGGCATGCGGCACAGCGCCCGTCCCCTTCGAACACCTTGATTTTGGAACCGTCCCCGCACGCACGGGCCGCACAACTCATCGACGCCTGCGATGAACAGTCCGCCGGGACCATCCCCGCGCGGGCGGGCCGCACTCCGACGGGCCGACCTTGTACTTCGGGCCGAAGGGGCCGTCCCTGCGCGGGCAGGCCGCACCCGGCACCCCAACCCCAGAACAGTCTCCCCACCAGCAAGGGACCGTCCCTGCGCGGGAGGGCCGAACTCGACACACGAGCCGTCGTTCTTGCTCGAAGCGGGACCGTCCCTGCGCGGGAGGGCCGCACGCCGGGGTATCCCGCGAGCGGCGTCCAGCCCAGGGACCGTCCCTGCGCGGGAGGGCCGCACCCGGTGTCGGTGCAGGCGGCGCGGATCTGACGGGGACCGTCCCTGCGCGGGAGGGCCGCACGCCAGGCCCTCGCCGAACTGGTCCGCGATGCCGGGACCGTCCCTGCGCGGGAGGGCCGCACCGGCATCGGCCGGAAAGTACTGGTCAAGGCTGGGGACCGTCCCTGCGCGGGAGGGCCGCACCCTTGCCGACCTGCAAGTCCTGTTCCGATCGGAGCTGTTTTTCTACCACTTCCGCAGATTCCGGCATACGCACACAGCACGCCACATCACGCACGCAAAGGGGACGGGCGGCCAGTCGCCCGGCCACGCCGACTGCCATCCCGAGAGATCGCAGACTGTCCGCTTCAGTCCCCACCGTGACGGTGCGACTTGTCCTGCCCTCGCCCTGAGGCCGGCGCAGTCCACGGACGCTCTACTCCCCTGTCCAGGGGACGAGTCCACCTCGCTGACCGCGAAGCGACAGCGCCACTGTAAGCGCCTCTACAGCTGAATTCCTTGCGCGACACGTACCGGATATTCCGGGCGATTCGATTGTCAGTGGCGGGTGCGAGGCTGCGTGCCATGAACGAGAACACCACCACCATCGTGGTCCGCCTGCCGCTCGATCCCACCCCCGCACAGTCCGAGATCCTGCACCGGTACGCGAACGCGTCCCGGTGCTCCTTCAACTTCGCCTACGGCATCAAGAACGCCGCGCAGCACCGGTGGAGCAGTGGCCGTGATGTGCTGATCCGGCATGGGCAGACGCCCCAGGAAGCGGCCAGGAACGCGCCCGTCGTGAAGATGCCGGGGCAGTTCGAGATCCAGAAGATGTTCGGTGCTGTGCGAGACCTGCCCTTTCCCGGGCCGCTTCTGCCGGGCCAGGAGCCGCACTTCCTGTATCCCTGGTGGAAGGGGGTCAACGCGACCGTGTGCCAGCAGGCGTTCCGGGACGCCGACACGGCGTTCAGTAACTGGAAGAGTGCGGCGAAGCGCGGTGTGCAGGTCGGCTATCCGCGGCCCAAGAGGCGTGGCCGGTGCCAGGATTCGTTCCGGATGTTCAGCGTGCGGCTCATGCCGGGCAGTCTGCGGCACGTCCGGATCGGCGGGGAGAAGGAGCCGGGCGGACAGAAAGCGTTCGTGGTGCGCCTGCACCGCCCCGCCCGTCTTTTGAGCCGGGCTCTGGCCCGGGGCGGGG
Organism: Streptomyces sp. NPDC006552; assembly: GCF_040611655.1. NCBI lineage: Bacteria > Bacillati > Actinomycetota > Actinomycetes > Kitasatosporales > Streptomycetaceae > Streptomyces > Streptomyces sp. NPDC006552. The sequence goes on along the minus strand of NZ_JBEXOS010000089.1, from coordinate 14,452 downwards.
TCACGAAGTCGGTGACGATCACGCGGGAGGGACATCGCTGGTTCGCGGCGTTCAACGTGCGCATCGCTGCCCCGGATCCGGTCCCGCCGACGCGCCGGCAGCGGCAGGCCGGGACGGTCGGCGTGGACCTGGGCGTGAGCGTGTTCGCCGCCACGTCCGACCCGGTCCTCATCGGCCAGGACAAGGTGCAGATGTTCGCTAACCCCCGGCACCTGGAGGCTGCGCAGCGCTCGCTGCGCCGCTGGCAGCGGCGCATGGCGCGCCGTCACGTGAAGGGGCTGCCCGCCTGGGAGCAGTCGGCCGGCTGGCGGGAGGCGCGAGACCAGGTGAGCCGTCTGCAGGCGCTGACCGCCGCGCGCAGGAGCTCCACCCAGCACCTGCTGACCAAGCGGCTGGTGACGCAGTACGAGCAGGTGGCCGTGGAGGACCTGCGGGTGAAGAACATGACCCGCTCGGCGAAGGGCACCGTGGAGGCGCCGGGACGCAACGTGGCCGCCAAGGCCGGTCTGAACCGGGCGATCCTGGACGTGGGCTTCGGGGAGATCCGCCGGCAGCTGGAGTACAAGGCCCCCCGGTACGGGGCGCGCGTCACCGCGGTGAACCCCGCGTACACGTCGCAGACCTGCAACCGGTGCGCGCACGTGGATGCCAAGAGCCGCCGTACCCGGGACCTGTTCACCTGCACCCGCTGCGGCCACGTGACCCACGCCGACATCGGAGCCGCCGTCAACATCAAACACCGCGCCTTGGCCTCCGAGGAGAGCGCCAGCACCAGACACGCCGCGTCCGGCCATGCGGCCACCGACGAGGTCGACACCTTGCAGGGAGCCGTAGATGCGTGACGAGGCCACGGGAGCGACTGAGCTGCCACCGCCCGACCAGCCGATGACCGTCGCCGCCACACTGGCCCGGTGGCCCACCGGCGCCTGGAAGCGCGAACTCCTCTACGGCGTCCTGTACTTCTACGGCGAATTCGACCAGCGGGACATCATCTATCGCCGAGCGGACCTACTTTGGCCGGCGCGCGCTCATCAACCGGGCGGATGACCTGGAGGTGCACCCCGGCAGCCCCGGACCCGCCCGCTCGGTCCTGGGCGCGGAGACCGGCATGCCGCCACCGTAGCCAGGGCCAACAGCAACCGTTTGGAGCGCACCGGCCACCCGCCTCGGCGGATTAGGAGCCAGTCGGCTTCCTCCCCCTCGCGTCGACCGGCAGACTCACCCGTGCGAGCGATACACCCGGTGTCCCGGCCAGACTTGCTGCTGCACGGCGCTATCGTCCCTGACGGCTAGACGCGTACTGCCGCTCACTGCTGCCCTGCACCACGCCGATGACGGGGCACCTGGTGGTCAAGGTCCTCCGGGGCCCGCGCATCAACTTCTGCATCCGGCTCGCTGTTCACCGGGGGCGGAGAGGCGTGGCTCTGGCCCTCAGGAAGGGACACGATGCCCAAGAAGCAGCCCACCACCGCCCAGCGTGCGCGCGAGGATGTCGCCCGAGGCGCCAAGTACACCGCCGCTCTCCGCGCCCGCACAGCAACAAGCACCACCGCCGCGGCAGCAGCTGCCGAGTCCCAGGGCCTGCCCGAACCGCTGCGCCAGGCAATCCAGTCCATGACCGCCGAGGCCGTCATGAACTGCCAGGAGGTCATGCGCTACACCGAGCCGGACCGCGCACGCGACTGGAAGCGCATGACCCTCTACCGGGCCACGGACGCGGCGGACGCGATGAACGCCCTCTCCCTGCTGATCGCCGCGTACTGCCAGCGCACCGGAACCAGCCCCCGCCGACTCGATCAGTACCTGCAGGCCTCCTACCAGCACGACCGCACGCCCGGCCCGGCCGAGGAGCACCGAGCCGAAGTAGCTGCCCTCCTCGGGGAGGACCTGCCCGAGGGACTCGACCGAGGCCTGGCCTCCTACCTGCGCATCGCGCACGCCGACAGTGCTGGTGCGCACCGGGACGACGACACGGACGTCGAGCGGGTGTGGACCGCAGCCTGCCTGCACGGGCTGCGTGCCCGGCTGTGCGACGACGTCGACGCACTCGACACCTACCTGCCACCCCACATCGCAACAATCGCCAAGAAAATCGCCCAGGCCCTGGACATGCCCCAGCCGGCAACCGCGGGAGCGGCGGCCGAAACGGTGGTGCCGGACGTACACGAGCGATAGAGGCACCACTCCTTCTCCGCGGCGGAGGCCAACCCGGTCGGGCTGATGCGTCTGTTGTCGATCGTGCAGGCCAGGTCGAAGACCGCAGCATCACCCGGCTTCAGGATCGTGACACGCGGCTGGGCGGGACCGCGCTCGATCGGGTTCGCGGTGTTGTCCTCGTCCTTGAGGTCCACACCCGCGAGCCCGTCGCCGAGCAGGTCGTCGAACCCCCGTTGATCATCGTGCTGCCCGCCGAGCGGCAGGACGTCGAGGTCTGGCGTGGTTGTCGCACGCGCGTCGGAACCAGCGGGATTGGGCGCCGGCCATTTACATCCCGCCACCCGCACCACACCCGCTGAACTCAACAGTGAGGGTTGACGACAGTCGAGGCCGGAGATTGGCTGAGGGATCGCGAGCAAGGGAGCGCCAGATGCCCCGTGTTGAACGTACCCACCGACTCCCGCAGTGCTCACCCTGCCGCGGAGACCTCATCCTCAGCGCCGTTGCGCCGAAGAACGACGCAGACGGACGGCCGATCCATCTGCAGTTGTGCGCGGCCTGCGACACCGGGGACGCAACACGCCCCGCGGCCGGGATCCTGGTGCAGTTCTTCACCGAAGGCGGCGGCCACGACACTGCCAGAGCCGCCGAGGGAGCCCGGCTGATGGTCGACTGGACCAAGGAATGCATGGCCGGCCACGGCTGGCACTGGAAGCCTGACACCTCAGGCGGACCAATGTAGCGGGAGGCACCCGCAGCGCACTGGCCCGCAGAACTCCCCGCACGCGTGGGAGCGCACCCCGACCCCGGACGTGGGGGTGGGCCTCGACTGGGACCGTCCCTGCGCACGTGGAGCGCACTTGTCGGCCTCGACGCACAGCTGACAGGGGAGAGCAGGAATGATCCAACGGTCCATAGCGCTGCAACCCCCGGTATCTCCACGGGCGCACCGTACCGACTGGTCTCGACCTATGTGCACCGAATGAAGGTGACCCATGGCTGGCAAGGCACCGGACCGGATCCCAAAGATCCGTGTGCACAAGTTGCACACCCCGCACGGCCACGGACCGGAGCGCTGCACACATCGCCCATCTGGAGGAACCACAACGACGTGCCGCATGGCGAACTGTTATGCCAGGCCAGCCAGTTGCCATGAGCCTCCCGCACCGCACCAGCGCGCTGCTCGCCGCCGCCATCCCCGCCATGCTGGCCGCCTCACTGACCCGCCGCCGCACCCGGCTGCGGCGGCGGGCGGCCTCGACGATGTGCTGGCTGTTGTTGCCGAACCCGGTGCCGGCCAACCCTTGGCGCCCTACAGGCTGGCCATGGCCGAGGTGGTGACCAGCTGCCCGGCCTGAAGCTGGTGGGTGAGGTCGAGGCCGCTGTCGATCAGGGTGAGGACGGCGTGATGCCGGGCCGCGGGGATGGCGGCGATCTGGTTTCCGCCGCGGTTGACCCTAATGGTCGCCGGCTTCGTGCCTGGGTGGGTCAGGGTGACCGGCCCGTCTGCGGTGCCCGGGCCTACCCGTGCGAGAGGGATGGTCACGGGGTGGCCCCGCAGTAGTTCGTTGAGCGGGTTGGCTGGCTTGCTCACGTAGTCGAGGAGGTCCTCGATCTCGTACGTGTTGGCCTTGTACGCGGTGACCCAGCCGTCGATCTGCTGATCGGCTACCCAGGTGCGGAGCTCACCGGAGCTGATGCCGGCCTCCGCCGCGGCGCGGCCGATCTGGTGGGCCAGGCGGCGGGAGGTAATGCCGGAGGTCAGCAGGGTGATGGCCTGCTCGGTGTCGACACCGTGCCGGATGTGCCAGGCCGTCTGTGCGAACAGACGGGGCGTGGTGGGTGTCAGCAGGGGGTGGGTGTTGACGAGGTTGATCAGGGCTCCAGCTGTCCAGCTGATCGCGTGCTCGAAAGCCTGCTTGATGCTCTGGACGGTCAGTTCCAGCAGCCGGGGATGGGACGGCATGTTGTCGGGCATCCAGGTGCGGGCCAGTTCCGGGATGGAGGTGCCGGAGATCCAGTCCCGGACCGCGTCGCCGATCGGCACGTCGGCCTGGAGGTCCTTGTTGTGCTGCCTGGTGAGCTTCCAGCTCCCGGAGGCCTCGGGCGTCGCCAGAAGATCCTTGAAGGCGCTCTGCTCGGCAAGGAAGTCCAAGGTGTGCTCCAGCGGCCACTCGGGCGGACCGAAGAAGACGCTGATCTCGTCCGGGGTGCCCTCGGGGTCTGCGTAGGCGACGAGTTGCTCCGCGAGGCGTTGGGCGACCTGGTCGAGGAAGCGGGCGGATCCGATGCTGGTGCCGGTGCTGGCCCACCGGCGGGTCGAGACGGGGTCGGTGGCGTCGTAGACCGCGGTGACCTTTTCCGCGAGCGCCATCCAGCGGGCCGGGACCGAAGGGTCGTCGGCCTGTTCCATCGCGAGCAGCGACCGCACCGGGTCCAGCCGGTCGCCGGGCACGTGGAGGGTCTCGGCGTGGGTCTGCAAGACCAGCCACACGAACGCGGCGAAGTCGGCCGCGACGGTGCCCATCACGCCGAACAGGCCGTCGAGCGAGTCCTGCAGCTGCCCCTCGGCGTGGGCCAGTGACCGCAGGGCGTCTTCGCTGAGGAGTTCGGAGGTGACGGTGAGCCGCTCGCTGTCGGGGGTGAGTTTCTCGAACTCCGCGGCCCGGGGCGGGTAGGGGCGGGTGAGGATGACCCAGCCTTCGCTCTCGCGCCCGGCCCGGCCGGCCCGGCCGATGGCGTTGAGCAATTTCGCGGGACTGAGGCCGTGCTGGTTCCCGCGTGTGGGATCACCCTCGACCGTGTGATTGATGATGACGGTGCGCACCGGGAGGTTGACGCCGTCGGTGAGGGTGGTGGTGCTGGCGATGGCCAGCAGGTCTCCGTCACGAAGTCCTTGTTCGACGGCGTGCAGGACGTCGTCGGGAAGGTCGGCGTGGTGGAAGGCGACGCCATGGCGGGTGCAGTCGACCAGGGGGTGCTGCTCGCCGAGGGTCTCGGCCAGGAACTCAGTGAGCGCCGCAGCCTCGGGGCGGACGTCCAGATGCTTGGCCATGGCGCGCGCGGCGCTCCTGGCGATGTCCTTCTTGGAGACGACCATCAGGACGCTGCCAGCCCGGGTCAGGGCGGCGGCGCCGGCGGCGAACACCTCGTAGTCGGGGATGCCGCCGGTGAGCTTGGTGGCAGCCTTCCACTGCCGGGAATTGGGGGAGGCGTACGCTCGGGCGCCGACACCGGGGAAGGTCAGGCCGAAGGTGCCGCTGGCGGCAGTCGGCCGGACGTCGAGCCGCGGGGCCACCGGCACAGTGGCCCGGGTCGTGGAGGGTTGGTTCTTGCTGGGCTTGCGCGGGGTGCGCTCGGCCTGGCTCTTGAGCAGCAGCGGGTACATGAGGCCGTGCAAGCGTCTCGGGCCGCGCCAGTCGTCGGTGAAGTACACCTCCTCCGGCGGTCGCGCTGGGTCCAGCCACGACGCAAGGGCAGCCCGGTTGCCGACGGCGGCGGAGAGCAGCACCAGTCGGATGTCGGAGCGGGTCCGCAGAAGGGCGAGGAGGCTCTCCAGCACGAACCCGCGCTGGCCCTGGGCGAGGTGGTGGGCCTCGTCGACGACGATGAGGCTGACCTCGTCCAGTGCTGCGCCCGGGTTGTTGCGGATCATGTGCATGAGCCGCTCCGGGGTCACGATGTCCACGTCTCCGACGAGGGAGCCGCTGCCGTCGGCGAGCGGGAAGTCCGGCTGCTCGGCGACCAGCTTGCGCTCCAGCAGCCGCAGCCGGCCCCGCAGCGCGGCCCGCATCTCCCGGCCCAGGCTGCGCATCGGCGATACATAGACCACGCGGCCGGTCTTCTGCGCCAGGTGGGAACAGATCACCAGCTGGGCCATCAGCGTTTTGCCCGCGCTGGTGGGCACGCTGATCAGGCTCCGGCTGGTGGCGGGGTCGACCGGGTTGCCCCGCTCCAGGTTCAGCAATTGGCGCTGCGGGCGCCACAGGGTCATCACCGGCGGATCGGACATCGCGAAGGTCCGGGCGACCGCATCTGGAGTTCCCTCCGGGAGCAGCGTGTACAGGCTGCTGGCGGCCATCTCGCCGCTCAGGCCGAGGAGGTGGGCCGCGACCCACCGGGCGGGCGGGTCACTGCGGCCGGCCTGGCCGTCGAGCACGCTGCCCAGCAGGTCCTGTGCGTCCTGCAGGCGGTCCGGATCGCCGAACGAGAGGAACAGGCGCAGGTGGTGGACCGCTTCGACGACGGCTTCGGCAGGTCCGTACATCGTGCCTGCGAGCGGATCGCCGTCCATCAGCTCACGGAGCTCCGCGAACTGCCGACGCCAGGCGGACAGGACCCGGTTCAGGTCGGGCCGGTCGAAACCCAGGAACACGACGCCAGCCTCCAAGGCCAGGGTGTCGATGTGCGCCGGGAGCGAGGACGTGAAGTTCACCAGGTTCTTGACCTGGCGGTAGACGGCGGTGGCGTTGGGCTCCTGCTCGCACCGGCGGTACCCGGCCTGGGCGGCGAAGGCGATCTTCAGCCGCTCGGTGGAGGAGTGTCGTTCGTCGGCGAGGGCCAGGTCCATCACGTGCGCGCTGACCGCGAGGGCCTGCCGGGTCCGCATCGGGTCGAATCCGGGGGTCTCGGGCTCGACCGCGGCCAGTCCGTGCAGGAGCCATGCCGTGGCCAGCACGTCGTCCGGGATCTCCTGGTCTCTGCCGAAGGCGGCGATTTCCAGTTGGGTGATGGCAGCCAGCAGTTCCTGCACCGAGGGCAGGACCCCGCCGGGACGGTGTTCGCCGAGGGCAGTCGCGAGAACAGCCGGATCTAGAGTGCGGTCCACACGTACTTCCTCACCTCGTGGGCGAAACCCTCGAGATCGTCGATCGCCACCACCAGGCCCTGCAGCGCGCCGGGGTGCTTGTGGGTGGTGAAGTGCTCGTGAGCGAGGTGGAAGGCCTTCGTCGGGATCGCCGTGTTGTTCAGCGCGACGCTGACGCCGCCACCAGCCGACTCCTCTTCATCGACCCACTGCTCGGCCAGACTGCCCACGAACTCCCGGGTGTCGTCAGCGAGCAGTTTGTCGCCCCAGGACAGCATTCCCAGATAGGTCGCTCCCTTGGTGCTCAGCTGCGTCCAGCCCTTGCGGATCGCCCCGTCCGGCTGGTTCGCCTCCCCGGTGTACTTCTTCATCTCCCACAGCCGGAAGGAGAAGCCCCAGGTCGTTCCGTCTTCCCGGTAGACGATGAGTCCGTCGCCGCCCCCGTCGTTGACGGCGGCCTTCGGCGGCCCGAGGATCTCCACGGCGCGCGCCGGATCCTCGGGCAGGTCGCGGGTCAGGAGATACCAGAGCCACTCACCCACATACCCGGCCAGCCCGTGGTTGCCCTGCTTCATCGCGGCGGCCGCTTCGAAGACAGGCTCCGCGAATGCCTTCACCAGAACGTGATCCGTGCCGGTCAGCTTCGCCCCGTTCAAGGTGGCCTCGCGCCACTTCCCGTAGGTCCGTGGGCGCCCGCCGGTGCGCTCCCGCATGATCTCGTCGGCAATGATCCACGCGGCGGCCGCCCGGTCCTCGGGGTTGCCGTTGAGGGTCACGACGAGCTCCCAGCGGCACGGCTGGTCGTCTCCTCGCGGCTCTCGTCGTATCAGGTCGGCCACCCGCCCCCCGACGGCCGTCGCTCGGGCCAGCGCTTGCGCGTGCGAAACGTCGACCACCCCGAACCCCCTGCTCGTCCCCCACCACCCGCGCCGCACCCGTTGTGCGCTGGGGGCCGAGGCGGCCCTCGGCAAGGTCACCTTATCGAGGCGCTGCTGGTGTCCTGGCTGGCCGGCACGTACTCGACGTCCTGCTGGCCGCACCCCTTCGCAAGTTCCGCGGCCTTGCCTACGGTCACTGTTCGGTTGGCGTGTCGGTTATCCAGTGCTCGGGGACCAGGGCCTGTCCGTTGGTGAGGCGCCATCGTTCTCGTACGGCGCTGCGGAAGGGTTCAGCGTCGAGGTCGGCGTGTTCGACGACGATCACCTGAAAGTCACCGTCGAGGACGTCGATGGTGTGCTGGATTGTCTTGTAGACGTTGAGGAGCGTGGCGTGCGCGCCTCCGAAGCCGCCGTCGCGGGTGTCGTCGGGGAATCCGGCTTGTGAGGGCTGGTCGAGGATGAGGAAGCGGGGGACGGGGCTGTGCATTTCGGAGAACCACTCGTGGAGGCTGAGCATGGTCGCGATGTGATAGCCCAAGTAGTTCTGACCGCTGCCCATTTGGGCCATTTTGGTGGGTCCGCGTGGTGAGTCGGCGATGAGAGTCAGTGCCTGGGGGTCGAGCCGGAGGGGTTCGTTGCGGTGTTCCAGTTCCAAAGCGATGGCCTTGGTCTGGATCTTCTGGTTGACCAGGGACAGGTAGCTGCTGAGCACGTCCTGCTGGACTGTGCCGGCCAGGTTCTCCTCGAGTTCTGCGATCTGTGTGGCCAGTTCCTCTCGGCGGTCGGGGTCCGGTGCGGTGTGGGTGTGCCGCGCCATGGTGTCGAGGAAGAGGCTGATACGGCCGCGCACGACGGCCGCCTGGCGCTCTGCGTCATCCTGCGCAGTCGATCTCTGGCCCGCGCTGAAGACCTCCGTTTGTTCCTGGTTGCGTGCCAGAGCATTACGCAGTTCGTTCAGGGATTCTTCTTCCTGGGCGATGCGGGCGTTGATGTCGGGGGTGGCCTCCCCCATCGTGGTCGTCTCCGCGGCGAGCCGTTCAAGATCGTGTCGCATGAGGCGGACGGTTTCGCTCGAGTTGTCGACGTGGCTGCCGCATACGGGGCACTGGGCGGGCTGGTCCGCTGTGTCCGAGGGTGTTGGCGGCAGGAGGTTGAGGGTGGCCAGGCGGGCGTGCTGCTCGTGTGCCTGGCCGAGGAAGGCATCCTTCTCGCGCGAGATGGACTTGAGGTTGGAGATCCGCATGCGCGTCTGGGCGTAGGCGTCGCGCAGGGTGCGGCGTTCTTCGTTGAGGGCGGAGAGCGGGTCTTCGCTTCCTGCCCTGCGGGTGCCGGTCGTGGGTTGGGGCTCGGTGATCTCATGCAACTTGCGCACGATCTCGTCCTGGGACAGAAGACGGCCTGCGGGCAGGGGGTTGAGGAGGCCGGCCTCGATGGCCTCGGCGAGCAGGGCGGCGGCTGTTCCTGAGGCGGGCTGGAAGGGACGGGCCTGGTCGTGGCGCTCCTGTTCCCGGGCCAGCTCACGTCGCAGGAGTTTGAGCTGGTGCTCGCGCTGGGCTCGTTCGGGGTCGACGGCACCGAGGAAGTACGGGAGCATCGCGCGCAGGGCCGAGGAGTGGAAGTCCTGGTTTTGTGCGTGGAAGAGCAGGTCTTGGTTGGCGACCTCGTTCTGCTCCTGCAGGCAGAAGAACATGCCGTGTCGCACCGACGGGGGTATCTGGCGGGCGCTGCGCGCGACGGGCAGACGGACAGCGGGGTCGATGCCGGCGAACTTGGACAGCACCTTTTTCGCGGTGTCCAGGGGCATGGAGAAGTCCAGCTCGCTCAGGGTGGGCGGTGGCGCGCCCTGGGCCTGGAATTGGACACACAGGGTGGTGCTGCGTGCCGCCCTGCGTGCCGGGGCCGAGCGGGCGACGAACAGCTGCTGCGTGTCTTTGACGAGGGTGAGGGCATAGACGTGCACGTAGTCGCGCAGCGCCGCACCGCGGATGACGAAGCCGTCACTGCCCAGGCAGTAGTCGACGATGGCCAAGATGGCGCTCTTTCCGCGCCGGGGGTCACCGGTGATGATGTTCAGTGAACCGGTGCGGAAGGGGACGGTGCGTATCTCGCCTCTCCTGTTGTAGAGGGAGATGGCGGCGATCTGGAACGTCAAGGACGCACTCCTAGCAGGGTCATGACGGTGCTGAGGCTTCCGGTGCTGGACAGCCAGCGCCCCAGCAGCCGGGCGGCTTTTTGGATGTCGATGACGTCCTCGCTCTCTCCTGTGATCGTCTGCCGCAGAGCTCCGGTGGGGACGAAGAGGCGGCCCTGGTGATCACAGGCGAGCAGCTGGGTCTGCAGCGCGGTCAGCAGGCCGGGCCGGACGGTGTCGGCCAGTGCGGTGGCGTTCACCGCCATGGAGGCCCGCACCGCGGTGTTGCCTTCCACCCAGCGGTTGAGGCCGCTGGCCACGGAGTGCGGCAGCACCGTGCGGATGGCCGGCTGCAGTGCCATCACGGCGGCGAGGGTGGCGATGGCGATGGGGCAGGTGGTGCCGTGCTGGGCCTGGTGTCCCTGCACGGCGCGGGCGGCAAGCAGGCCGGTGAAGGCGGGGTTGTACAGGGCACGCTCGTCACGGCTGAGGGCGTTGTACGGTGTCATTCGCTGGTCGCCTGGGCGGGCTCGAGCAGGGCCATGAGGCGGGCTGTGAAGTCCACGTGCCAGCCGACGCGCAGCTCGTCGGCGAGCATGTGGAAGGAGCCCTTGGTCACGAATGGTTCGTCGCACTCGGGACGGATGCGCCGTTTGGCCTCGGCCATCGCCCACCGGTAGATGTTCATGGCTGCGTCGACCTTCTGCGTCTCGGCCGCGTCGGGGCCGAGTGTGTCGATCATGTCGAGGAACAGGTCGTCCCATTCCTCGATCAGCCGCCGCTCGTAGCGGCTGATCTCCTGTGGGAGCACCAGCTGGTCCCGCAGCCACCGCGAGCGTTGTTCGAAGGCGCGCATGTAGTCGCGGACCGCTCGGTTGACCCGTGCCGTGCCGAGCTGGATGAGTTCCAGCTGCCGTACGAAGGGCTCGCGTGCGTACCTGGCGAGGTCTGCCTCCATGAGGGCGACGTCCTCGTCGATGGGCAGGCTGGTGCGGGCGAACTGGTTGCGGAGGTCGGAAAAGGCACCGTCGAATTCCAGGGCGGTGATCGCATCGACGCTCTCGTCGAGCAGGTGCACGATGGTGCGCTGGTAGAACCAGCCTTCGAGGTGCATCAGGAAGGAGGCGGCGTGTTGCCGTCCCACGGCGGTGACGGCGCTCTGCAGCAGCCGGTGCTCGACATCGGCGACGTCCGGCGCGTCGGCCACCACCTGGATGCGGGAGACCAGATGTTCCAGCTGGGCGTCGGTAAGCAGGTCGAATGCGGCGAACGCTTTCGCCAGCTCGGTGTTTGTGGACGCCGCGCGGACGGCCTTGAGGGTCTGCAGCGCGCCGGTTTCGTTGCGCGGGGCCGCTGCGGAGGGCTGCAGCATGCTGCCGATCCCGCCGTCGGACACGCCGGCGGTGGTGATCAGGATGAGGTCGGTCTCGTCCAGGGTGATCTGGTCCTGGGCGACGGCCAGGCACCAGATGCGCAGGGTCTTCCAGAGATCCGTGCTCGCGTCGGTCAGACGCGTGCCCTGGGAGCGGTGCTTGAGTTGGTAGTACGTGCGCCCGTCCCGGTTGACCAACTCGATGTCGTCGCCGGCCTCGATGGCCAGCGACCAGTCCAGCTGGCCGAGGCGGCTCACGCACAGGTGGAGCGCTTCTCGTAACTGGTAGACGTAACCCAGTGCAGACGCCGATGCCCGGAAGTCCACGTCTCGTTCCCCCACGCGCTGCCCACCCCCTCAGGATCACCGCGAGTGCGCAGATCTTGTCACGGAATCCGCCCTGTTGGGACCCTTCCGGCTGACACACCTTCGGCCAACGGCCCCATCCGGCGGCGGTCCGCCAGCGTCAGGGCAGATGCCCGAGCGAGCACCTATAACTCACACGATGCCGGTTGAACGGACCGGCCCTGCAACCCACCGCCTCCCGAGACGGCTGGCACGCACTGCGCGGATTCGGCTGCGGGGCGATCCTGGTCGTCGCGCGCGTTGGCTTCGTCCATCCCCAAAGCGGCCGTACAGGGCTTTTGGCCAGGCGTCTTCGGTGACAAGCGTGGATGCGCCGGGCCATAGGGCCCGTGGATGAGGCGTGTGCGGTGCGAACCTGAAGCGCCGGGCACGCCGCGGCGTCTCCCGGCAGGGCGTGGTTCCTCTACGAAGATGCGTTGAGCTGGGGGAACTTCGAACGGAACGAACTTTTATCTTCCGACTGCCAGGACCAGGTTCTGAAAGTAGCATGTCCCCGCGGCAATTCCGGTGCGTCAAGCCGGAAAGATCGGGGGAATCCATAGTGCCAGAAATCGAGCCGCCTGCTGCAGCGCAAGCCCGTGACGACAGCGACGGCCAGCAGGGCGAAGGTGAGCCACCGACTTCAATCCGGTCAAGATCATCTAGTACCGAAGGGGGAGGGCGCCTCGCGAGATCAAGAAGACGTCTCGCCGCGTCCTTCCTGCGCCTGCTTACCCGTTTACCCGGGACCGCTTCCAGCGAGGAGAACGAAGACACGCCGGAGCCGCCGGCCCGACAGAGGACTAGGGCTCAGAAGGAACAGAGCATCATCGCATGGGCCACGCTCCTCACTGCAGCCCTGTCCGCTATTGCAGCGATTGCGGCACTCTCCTACACGGGTACTGCAACCACTGATTCTCATCAACTGGCCAAGATGCAAATCAGCGACAGCCGTCGCGCCCTTGCCGCACAGAAGAAGGAGCAGGCGGTCAAGGTGAACGTCTGGACAAACAGAGAGCTGTACAAGAAACGATTTGGACAGCTTGGCCCGCGATTCGTTTTTGTCGAGAATAGATCAAAAGACCCCATCTACATGCCTGTGATCTATTTTTCGTATCTCGACGACGAAAATAAGCCAGGGAGAATTGTCTTCAATATTCCGCGGATCCTCCCTGCTTGCACAAAGATCAAACTCAACATGCGCTTCGCGCTACGCAATCTATCTTTCACCAGGAACCCTAAGAAGGTGGAGGAGTACACCCCCGCGGCTGCCGCGGGAATCGGCTTCTTTGACGCTTCGGGAGTAGCCTGGGACAGGTTTTCGGGAGATTTCAACGTACCGCCGCACCTGAAGACGGTGAAGAAGCTTCCTACCCCCAAGCGCGGCGAGTCCATCATGACGGAATGGGTGCTTCAAGAAATTGCTATGGCAGACCCGAAGGGAGTTACTAAAGCGACTGGTTGCGGCGACTGAGCGTTTTCAGCATTGCCTCTCCAGGGTGAGGACAGTTCCGGTGATGACGGCCACACGGTTGGAGTCGGTGCGGGATCTGTGAAGGATCAGGACTCCAGGCGGCGCGCGGCGTCCTGGGCGGGAAGCAGGGCGGTGATGTCGTCGCTCATGCCCCGATCATCAGCCGCGGCCCCCGGCCGGCGGACCTGCAGACGGGATCATCCTCCCGCATGGAGGAGCCATACGCGACCCGCGCCCGCGCACCGGACGCACCGGACGCACCGGACGCACCGGACGCACCGACGTAGTCGTGACTGCCGGTTCAGGCGGCTTGAGCCGTACAGCGTCGCGTGACGCGCCTGCAGCTACGCAGCGAGGCGGAACAGGGCGCGAAGCGCCGCCCCTCCCACGGCCCAGCATGCCGGGAGTGTGGTTCTGGACCATGAGGGGCCAACACCTATCAGACAACTAAGCTCAGATGCAGGGCACTTGGATTTTTCGCGCCGCGGACCCCCGGTAGACTCGCTCAGCCCCGGCCGGCGTGGGCGCTGAGGTCAGCCTCAGGCCCGTGGGGCGTCGGCCGGGACGCCCGTGAACGATCTTTCTGCGGCCACCAGGCGAATCGGTAGGATCGCGGCATGATCGAAGATCCCGTGGTCGTGCTGCCAGAGGCCGATTACCGGAGTGTATGGGATCGCTTCTACGAGGATTTCAGCTTCCGGCCGAGTACGAATCCGATCAAGTGGCCTGCCATCCAGGAGCCCGTCGCGTCGGTGACCTGGAGCCTCGCTGCGCTTGACGATGATTCGAGTTACGAGCGCCTGGACCACCTGGTCGCGGTCGTCGAGCAGGGGTTGTCTTCCTGCGTTGGCCCGTCGGGCACTCTGTTCGCCCTCGACTGGCAGCACACGTCGTATCGCTTCGCACCGCAGGAGGTCGGCGGTCCTGGGCAACCTGCCTGGCCGCTGAGCCCTTATCCCGACGGGGACTACTGCATCTTCCTTGCGGAGGACTTCCACTTCGGCAGTTTTGGCCACCCTTGGGAGGGGTCTCTCTGCCTGTTCGGTGAAGAGCTTCTCGATGTCGCGGCCACGGAAGTCGGCAAGGTTCTTGGGCCACCGATCCGCAGGTCCGGCAGGGCGGTCGCAGTTGCGCACTCCCGGGAGCCTTTCGCCGAACCCACCTGGCCGGGGTGCTGATTAAGGGTTGTCCTGTAAGAACGGCTAACACAATGACCTGAGTTGTCGGTGGGTGATGAGGCAGCAGGCCAGTTTGAGGAACGCTTCGTGAATGTCGGCTCGGCGTTCCC
>NZ_JBEXOS010000088.1:0-23625 GCF_040611655.1 Streptomyces sp. NPDC006552 | reverse complement strand
CTTCCCCCCCCCGCCGCTCTCCTTCTGTGCGTGTTGGTTGTGCTGCTCCCCGGGGGGGGGGGCGTGGGGGTGGCGGGGGCGCGCGCCGCCGACGCCGACACCGACGTGCGCGACCTCACCTCCGACCAGTTGCAGCCCGGCACACTGGCCGAGCTGACGAGCCCGTCGCTGTTCGCCGAGCGGAAGGTCGTCGTCGTCCGCAACGCGCAGGATCTGTCGGCGGACAGCATCAAGGACGTCAAGGCGTACCTCGGCTCGCCGGCCGAGGAGATCACCCTGGTGCTGCTGCACGCCGGTGGCGCCAAGGGCAAGGGGTTGCTCGACGCCGCCCGCAAGGCCGGTGCCCGGGAGGTCGCCTGCCCGAAGATGACGAAGCCGGCGGACCGGCTGGCTTTCGTGCGCGGGGAGTTCCGCACGCTCGGGAGGTCCGCGACCCCCGAGGCCTGCCAGGCGCTCGTCGACTCCATCGGCAGTGATCTGCGGGAGCTGGCGTCGGCCGTGACACAGCTCGCCGCCGACATCGACGGCACGATCGACGAGGCCGTCGTCGGGCGGTACTACACGGGGCGCGCCGAGGCGTCCAGCTTCACCGTGGCCGACCGGGCCGTGGAGGGGCGGGCCGCGGAGGCCCTGGAGGCCCTGCGGTGGTCGTTGTCGACCGGGGTCGCGCCCGTGCTGATCACCAGCGCCCTGGCGCAGGGCGTGCGCGCCATCGGGAAGCTGTCGTCCGCGCGCGGGGGGCGGCCCGCGGATCTGGCGCGGGAGCTCGGGATGCCGCCGTGGAAGATCGACCGGGTGCGGCAGCAGATGCGCGGGTGGACCCCGGACGGGGTCTCCGTGGCGTTGCGGGCCGTGGCCGAGGCCGACGCCGGGGTGAAGGGCGGCGGTGACGACCCGGAGTACGCGTTGGAGAAGGCCGTGGTCACGATCGCGCAGGCCGCGCGGTCACGAGGCCGGGAGTAGAACCCCGCCCGCTACCGTTCCACGCCAGCCAGCCAGCCAGCCAGCCAGCCAGCCAGCCAGCACGCCTGTCCGTCCGTCCACGCCGCGCTGGATGCACGCAGCCCCGGACGCAAAGACGCAGCCCCTGACACAAAGACGAAGCCCCGCCCTATAGATCAGGGCGGGGCTTCGGGACAAGCAGGTGGTGAGCCCACACCCGCGTGGCGAACGCAGTCGCGTGCGGGCTCGGGGTGCCGGTCGGGGGCGGATGAGAGAGGGCCCGCCCGGGTCCTTCCGGCGTCGGATCAGCTCCCGGAGTCGAATCCGGGAAGGGAAGAGAAAGATCAGCCCTTGAGCGCGGCAACCTTGGAAGCAAGCGCCGACTTCTTGTTGGCGGCCTGGTTCTTGTGGATGACGCCCTTCGAGACGGCCTTGTCGAGCTCACGCGCGGCAGCGCGCTGGTACTCGGTGGCCTTCTCGACGTCGCCCGCGGCAGCGGCCTCACGGGCCTTGCGGACCGCGGTCTTCAGGGAGGACTTGACCGACTTGTTGCGCAGCCGGGCCTTCTCGTTGGTCTTGATCCGCTTGATCTGGGACTTGATGTTCGCCACGAATGAGCCTTTGCAGGTTCAGGCACGGGGCCGGTGAGGGTCCGTACCGATGATTTTCACTGAGTGTGTGCCTCGGCTTAGAGGGCATGAGACACAGCTGCCCACGGTATCAGCCCTACTCCCACCGGCCCAAACCGGTACCGGCGTCCCGGCCGTGGGACCATGGAGGCTACGTATCGATCCGACCCGAGGCATAAGGCGCCTCAAGAGACAGGACCCTGCGTGCCCGCGATCCCTAACCATGTGCCCGAGCCGAGCCGTACCGACCCGGCGCTGCTCCGCAATTTCTGCATCATCGCGCACATCGACCACGGCAAGTCCACGCTCGCCGACCGGATGCTCCAGCTGACCGGAGTGGTCGAACAGCGGCAGATGCGTGCTCAGTACCTCGACCGGATGGACATCGAGCGCGAGCGCGGCATCACGATCAAGTCCCAGGCGGTGCGGTTGCCCTGGGCCCCCACCGCGGGCCCCGATCAGGGCAGTACCCACATCCTCAACATGATCGACACCCCGGGCCACGTGGACTTCACGTACGAGGTCTCGCGCTCGCTCGCCGCGTGCGAGGGCACCGTCCTGCTCGTCGACGCCGCCCAGGGCATCGAGGCCCAGACCCTCGCCAACCTCTACCTGGCGATGGAGAACGACCTCAAGATCGTCCCGGTGCTCAACAAGATCGACCTGCCGGCGGCGCAGCCCGAGAAGTTCTCCGAGGAGCTGGCGAACCTCATCGGCTGCGACCCGGACGACGTGCTCAAGGTCTCCGCGAAGACCGGCGTGGGCGTCGAGGCGCTGCTCGACAAGGTCGTCGCCGAGATCCCGTCGCCGGTCGGCGTCGCCGACGCCCCGGCGCGCGCGATGATCTTCGACTCGGTCTACGACTCGTACCGCGGTGTCGTCACCTACGTCCGTGTCGTGGACGGCCAGCTCAACAAGCGCGAGCGCATCAAGATGATGTCGACCGGCGCCACGCACGAGCTGCTCGAGATCGGTGTCTCCTCGCCGGAGATGACCCCGGCCGACGGCATCGGCGTCGGTGAGGTGGGCTACATCATCACCGGCGTCAAGGACGTCCGGCAGTCCAAGGTCGGTGACACGATCACCTCCCTGAACAAGGGCGCGACCGAGGCGCTGGGCGGCTACAAGGACCCGAGGCCGATGGTCTTCTCGGGCCTGTACCCGCTGGACGGCTCGGACTACCCGGACCTGCGCGAGGCCTTGGACAAGCTCCAGCTCAACGACGCCGCGCTCGTCTACGAGCCGGAGACCTCCGCCGCGCTCGGCTTCGGCTTCCGCGTCGGCTTCCTGGGCCTGCTCCACCTCGACGTGATCCGCGAGCGCCTGGAGCGCGAGTTCGGGCTCGACCTCATCGCCACCGCTCCGAACGTGGTCTACCGCGTGATCATGGAGGACGGCGCCGAGTTCACGGTGACCAACCCGAGCGAGTTCCCCGAGGGCAAGATCGACGAGGTGTACGAGCCCGTCGTACGCGCCACGATCCTGGCCCCGAGCGAGTTCATCGGCTCGATCATGGAGCTGTGCCAGAACCGGCGCGGTGTGCTGCTCGGCATGGACTACCTCTCCGAGGACCGCGTCGAGATCCGCTACACGCTGCCGCTGGCCGAGATCGTCTTCGACTTCTTCGACCAGCTGAAGTCCAAGACGCGCGGGTACGCCTCGCTGGACTACGAGCCCACCGGCGAGCAGTCCGCGCAGCTCGTCAAGGTCGACATCCTGCTCCACGGCGACAAGGTCGACGCCTTCTCGGCGGTCACGCACAAGGACCAGGCGTACGCCTACGGCGTGCGGCTCGTCGCCAAGCTGCGCGAGCTCATCCCGCGCCAGGCCTTCGAGGTGCCGGTGCAGGCGGCGATCGGCTCGCGCGTCATCGCCCGCGAGACGATCCGCGCCATCCGCAAGGACGTCCTCGCCAAGTGCTACGGCGGTGACATCTCCCGTAAGCGCAAGCTCCTGGAGAAGCAGAAGGAGGGCAAGAAGCGGATGAAGATGGTCGGCTCCGTCGAGGTGCCGCAGGAAGCCTTCATCGCGGTGCTCTCCAGCGACGACAGCGGTGGCGGCAAGAGCAAGAAGTGATCCCGGGCCCGCGCTGATCAGGCGCGGAGCAGCCACCCGGCCGTACGGAAGCGGTGGGACCCACACGCGCAGGCGTGACGGGCCCACCGCTTTTGTGTGGGTGCTGTGTGCGGCGGGCCCGGCGGGACGCGCACGTGGAAGTCACAGCCCGGTGCCCCTTACGCGCCGGGCCGGTGCGCTTTACCCTGATCACTGCTCAATGGTTACTCGCCAGTTAAACAAGCCGCGTTTCAACAGTCGCGGGCCCCGGAGGACGTCGTGAGCGACACACAGACCCTGATCGAGAACCGGCCGCCCTCCGTGGCGGCTCTCTTCCTGGAGCGCGTGGCCGCCACTCCGGATGCCGAGGCCTACCGCTACCCGGTGCCCGCGCCCTCCGGGACGGGCCCCGAGGAGTGGAAGTCCCTCAGCTGGGCCCAGGCCGCCGAGCGGGTGCACGCCATCGCCGCCGGCCTGGTCGAGCTGGGGCTGCGGCCCGAGGAGCGGGTGGCGCTCGCCTCCTCGACCCGGGTCGAGTGGATCCTCGCCGACCTCGGCATCATGTGCGCGGGCGCGGCGACCACCACCGTCTATCCGCAGACCAACGCGGAGGAGTCGGCGTTCATCCTGGCGGACTCCGAGTCGAAGGTGCTCGTCGCCGAGGACGCCGCGCAGCTCGCCAAGGCGCGCGAGCGCCGCTCCGAGCTGCCCGAGCTGGCCCACGTCGTGGTGATCGACGCGACCGGCGTCGAGCCCGACGCGGCCGACCCCGACGGCTGGCTGCTCACTCTGGAGGACCTGGAGGCGCGCGGCGCCGCGTACCTGGAGAAGAACCCGGACGTCGTCACGGAGCGGGTCGCGGCGATCCGCAAGGAACAGCTCGCCACCCTCATCTACACCTCCGGCACCACCGGCCGCCCCAAGGGCGTGCGGCTGCCGCACGACAACTGGTCGTACATGGCCAAGGCCACCGTCGCGACGGGGCTGATCACCAGCGAGGACGTGCAGTACCTGTGGCTGCCGCTCGCCCACGTCTTCGGCAAGGTGCTGACCAGCGGCCAGATCGAGGTCGGGCACGTGACGGCGGTCGACGGCCGCGTCGACAAGATCATCGAGAATCTGCCGGTCGTCCAGCCGACGTATATGGCCGCCGTGCCGCGCATCTTCGAGAAGGTCTACAACGGGGTCGCGGCCAAGGCGCGGGCCGGCGGCGCCGCCAAGTTCAAGATCTTCCAGTGGGCGGTCGGCGTCGCCCGCGAGTACGCCAAGGTCAGCCAGGACAACTTCCGCCGCACGGGCGTCGCCTCGGTGCCGTTCGCTCTCGCCTCGAAGCACAAGGTCGCCGACGCGCTGGTCTACAGCAAGCTGCGCGAGGCCTTCGGCGGCCGGCTGCGCGCCTGCGTCTCCGGCTCGGCCGCGCTCGCCCCCGACATCGGCTACTTCTTCGCCGGCGCGGGCGTCCACATCCTGGAGGGGTACGGCCTCACCGAGTCCTCGGCCGCGTCCTTCGTCAACCCCGGCGAGGCGTACCGCACCGGCACGGTCGGCAAGCCGCTGCCCGGCACCGAGGTGCGGATCGCCGACGACGGCGAGATCCTGATGCGCGGCCCCGGCATCATGGAGGGCTACCACCGGCTGCCCGAGAAGACCGCCGAGGTGCTGGAGAGCGACGGCTGGTTCCACACCGGGGACATCGGGGAGCTGTCCGTCGACGGCTACCTGCGGATCACCGACCGCAAGAAGGACCTCATCAAGACGTCGGGCGGCAAGTACATCGCGCCCGCCGAGGTCGAGGGCCAGTTCAAGGCGGTCTGCCCGTACCTCTCCAACATCCTGGTGCACGGCGCCAACCGGAACTTCTGCACCGCGCTCATCGCCCTCGACGAGCCCGCCATCATGGACTGGGCCAAGGAGAAGGGGCTCACGGGCACCACATACGCCGAGGTCGTCGCCGACCCCGCCACGGTCGCGCTCATCGACGGCTATGTGCGCGAGCTGAACGAGGGGCTCCAGCGCTGGCAGACCATCAAGAAGTTCAAGCTGCTCCCGCGCGACCTCGACGTGGAGCACGGTGAGCTGACGCCCAGCCTCAAGCTGAAGCGGCCCGTCGTCGAGCGGGAGTACAAGGAGCTGCTCGACGAGATGTACGCCGGGTCCCGGGAAGGCTGACCGACGCCGTGGGGCGCCCCGGTCAGGGGCGTCTCATCGTGCGCAGCGTCGCCTCCATCCGCGTGAGGTGGTGGCGCAGCTCCCGCACGTCGGGGTCGGGTGCCTGCGCGAGCTGGTGCTCGATCGACGCCAGCCGGGCCGTCACCGCGTCGAACTGCTGCTTCTCCCGGGCGAGCAGCCGCTCCAGCTGCTGGGACTTGCGGTGCAGATCGAGGAAGACCGTCACCTTGGCGCGCAGCACCCAGGGGTCGAAGGGCTTGGTCAGGTAGTCGGCCGCGCCCGTCGCGTAGCCGCGGAAGGCGAAACCGGCGTCGTCGGAGTCCGTGCCCGTCAGAAAGATGATGGGCACGTCCTTCGTCTGGTCCAGGCGCTTGATGTTCGTCGCCGTCTCGAACCCGTCCATGCCCGGCATGCGGATGTCGAGCAGGACGACGGCGAACCGCCGGCGCAGCAGCGCCTTCATCGCCTCCTCCCCCGAACGGGCCCTGACCAGCGGCTCGTTCAGCGATCCGAGGACGGCTTCCAGGGCGACGAGATTGTCCTCCATGTCGTCCACGAGAAGGATGCTCGCCTGCTGATCCGAAGTGAGCATGGGAGTGGTCATGCCGGTCCCTCATTCAATGGTCGGCGGGGCGACGGGCGCGTGTTCGTCCTCCCGCCCGTGTGCTGCGGTCGCCTCGCCGGCCCCGGGGGCCAGGAGGCCGCACACGACGGTGAGCAGCTGATCGACGTCGACCGGCTTGGGCACGTAGTCGTTGGCCCCCTTGGCGATCGACTTCTCGCGGTCGCCGGGCATGGCCTTGGCGGTCAGGGCCACGATCGGCAGCCCCGCCCACCGCGGGGTCCCGCGAATGACGGAGATCGTCTCATAGCCGTCCATCTCCGGCATCATGATGTCCATCAGGACGAGTTCGACGTCCGGGCTGCGCTCCAGGGTCTCGATGCCCTCCCGCCCGTTCTCCGCATACAGCACGGGCATCCCCACGCGGCCGAGTACGTGCGTCAGCGCGAAGACGTTGCGGATGTCGTCGTCGACGATCAGTACGCGGCGGCCCGGCAGCACCTGCCCCGCGAGCCCGGTCGTCCACCGCTCCAGCCTGTTCGGCGTGGGCCAGTTGTCCTCCTGCTCGTGGACCGGGTACGCGTCCGCGGGCTCGTCCTGCTGTGCCGGCACCAGCGGGGCCGGGCCCGCCCCCGCCTGGTCGGGCGACGGCTCGTGTCCGGGGTAGACGACAGGCACGTACAGCGTGAACGTCGATCCCTCGCCCGGCTCGCTCTCGGCGATGATGCGGCCGCCGAGCAGCCCGGCGATCTCCCGGCTGATGGACAGGCCGAGCCCCGTGCCGCCGTACTTGCGGTTGGTGGTGCCGTCGGCCTGCTGGAACGCCTCGAAGATGACGGGGAGTTTGTCGCGGGCGATGCCGATGCCGGTGTCGGAGACGGCGAACGCGATCAGGTCGTCGCTCTCGCGCACGAACTGGTGCTCCGGATCCTTGACCCGCTTGACGCGCAGCTCGACCCCGCCGCTCGCGGTGAACTTGATCGCGTTCGACAGGAGGTTGCGCAGGATCTGCTGGAGGCGCTGCTCGTCGGAGAAGACCTCGCGCGGTACGTCCTCGCCGACCGTCACCTCGAAGGCGAGCCCCCGGTCGATGGTGAGCGGCCGGAACGTGGCGTGGACGTAGTCGAGCAGCTTGATGAGGGGGAGCTTCTTGGGGCGTACGTCCATCCGGCCCGCCTCGATCTTCGACAGGTCGAGGATGTCGTTGATGAGCTGGAGCAGATCCGACCCCGAGCGGTGGATGGTCGTCGCGAACTGGACCTCCTGGTCGTTCAGGTGGCCGTCCGGGTTGTCGGAGAGCAGCCGGGCCAGGATGAGCAGCGAGTTGAGCGGGGTGCGCAGCTCGTGCGACATGTTCGCGAGGAACTCCGACTTGTACTGGGAGCTGGTCGCCAGCAGGGCGGCCTTCTCCTCCAGCTCCGCGTTCGAGCGCTGCAACTCGCCCTGCTGGCGCTGGAGTTCGTCCGAACGCTCCTGGAGCTGGGTGGCCAGGCGCTGGGACTCGCCGAGCAGGGACTCGGTACGGGAGTTGGCGATGATGGTGTTGATCGCGACGCCGATCGTGTTCACGAACTGGTCGAAGAAGGCCAGGTGGACATCGGAGAAGCGGGAGAAGGACGCCAGCTCGATGACGCCGAGCAGCTTGTCCTCGAAGAGGATCGGGATGATGACGACGGAGGCGGGAGCGGCCTCCCCGAGACCGCTGTTGATCTTGATGTAGTCCGGCGGCGCCTCCTCCACCAGGATGCGCTTCTTCTCCAGGGCCGCCTGCCGGACCAGGCCGTGCACCGGCATGCCGCCGGTGTCGACGACGAGCGCCGCCGCCGAGCCGTACCCCGCGATGTACGCGAGCCCCTTGGTCGGGATCGAGGTGCGGATCGGGGTGTCGCCCTCGTCCGGCTCGGCCAGGAAGAAGGCGCCGTACTGCGCGTTCACCAGCGGGGTCAGCTCGCGCAGGATCAGGTCCGCCACCTCCATGAGGTCCCGGTGGCCCTGCATCAGGGCCGCGAGCCGCGCCAGGTTCGACTCCAGCCAGTCCTTCGCGCGGGTCGTCTCGCGAAGGTTGGCCACCATCAGGTTGATGTTGTCCTTCAGCTCCGCGACCTCGCCCTGCGTCTCCACCGCGATGGAGCGCGACATGTCACCCTGCGTCACCGCGGACGCGACCTCGGCGATGGCGCGAACCTGTGTCGTCAGGTTCGACGCCAGCTCGTTCACGTTCGTCGTCAGGCGCTTCCAGGTGCCGTACACGCCCTCGACCCGCGCCTGACCACCGAGCCGGCCCTCCGAACCCACCTCGCGGGCCACGCGGGTGACCTCGGAGGAGAAGGACGACAGGGTGTCCACCATCGTGTTGATGGTCGTCTTCAGTTCCAGGATCTCGCCGCGCGCGTCGACGTCGATCTTCTTGGAGAGGTCGCCCTGCGCCACCGCCGTGGCGACCTGCGCGATGTTGCGGACCTGCGAGGTGAGGTTGTCCGCCATGTAGTTGACGTTGTCGGTCAGGTCCTTCCACACGCCGGAGACGCCGTGCACCGTCGCGCGCCCGCCGAGCCGGCCGTCCGTGCCGACCTCGCGGGCCACACGCGTGACCTCGTCGGCGAAGCCGCGCAACTGCTCCACCATCGTGTTGACGGTGTCCTTCAGCTCCAGGATCTCGCCGCGCGCGTCGACGGAGATCTTCTTGGACAGGTCGCCCTGCGCCACGGCCGTGGTGACCTGCGCGATGTTGCGCACCTGGGAGGTGAGGTTCGAGGCCATGAAGTTGACGTTCGCGGTGAGGTCGTTCCACACCCCGGCGACGCCGCGGACCTGGGCCTGACCGCCGAGGTTCCCCTCGGTGCCGACCTCGCGGGCGACGCGGGTGACCTCGTCGGCGAAGGCGGAGAGCTGGTCGACCATCGTGTTGATCGTCGACTTCAGCTCCAGGATCTCGCCCTTGGCCTCGACCGTGATCTTCTTGCCGAGGTCGCCCTGGGCCACCGCCGTGGAGACCAGGGCGATGTTGCGGACCTGCGAGGTCAGGTTGTCCGCCATGAAGTTGACGTTGTCGGTGAGGTCCTTCCAGACGCCGGAGACGCCGCGGACCTGGGCGCGGCCGCCCAGCTGGCCTTCCGTGCCGACTTCACGGGCGACGCGGGTGACCTCGTCGGCGAAGGCGGAGAGCTGGTCGACCATCGTGTTGATCGTCGACTTCAGCTCCAGGATCTCGCCCTTGGCGTCGACGGTGATCTTCTGGCTCAGGTCGCCGTTGGCCACGGCGGTGGTGACCTGCGCGATGTTGCGGACCTGGGAGGTGAGATTCGACGCCATGAAGTTGACGTTGTCGGTGAGGTCCTTCCAGACGCCGGAGACGCCGCGGACCTGGGCGCGGCCGCCCAGCTGGCCTTCCGTGCCGACTTCACGGGCGACGCGGGTGACCTCGTCGGCGAAGGCGGAGAGCTGGTCGACCATCGTGTTGACCGTCAGCTTCAGTTCGAGCAGCTCGCCGGTCGCCTCGATCGTGACGGTGCGCGTCAGGTCGCCGCGCGCCACCGCCGTCGTCACCAGGGCGATGTCGCGCACCTGGGCCGTGAGCCGGGACGCCATCGTGTTGACGGCCTCGGTCACGTCCCGCCAGCTGCCGGAGAGCCCCTGCGCCTTGGCGCGGCCGCCGAGCCGCCCCTCGGTGCCGACCTCGCGGGCCACCCGGGTCACCTCACCGGTGAACAGGGAGAGCTGGTCCACCATCTTGTTGACGGCACGGCCCAGTCTGCGCAGGTCCCCCCGGAGCTGCCGGTTGCCGTCGTGCAGGTCGACGCGCTGGGTCAGATCGCCGCCGGCCACCGCGTCCAGCACGCGCGTGGCGTTGGCCGCCGGAGCGACGAGCGCGCCGATGATGGTGTTGACGTCATGGATACGGGTCGCCCAGGCACCCTGCCCCGGGCTCGCCTCCAGCCGCTCGTCGAGCCGGCCGTGCCGGACGATCTCCCGGCGGACCCGGGTGAGTTCGGCGTTGTAATGCACACTGCGGTCGATCAGCTGGTTGAAGACCGCCGCCAGCTCACCGACCATGCCCTCCCCGCCGTCGGGGAGCCGGGTGAAGTTCCCGTCCCGCGCCGCCGAGAGGGCGGCGAGCAGCGGGCGGAGGTCCGGGGGGCGGACGACAGCGCTTTCCGGCCCGTCCTGATGCACACGCATAGCACTGTTCTCACTCATGGCGGCCGACTTCGGTAACTCGGTGCTTATGGGCATGGCCAGTCTGTCACTCTGTTCCTGTCGCCTGAGGCGTCTTTGGCCGAACTGCTCAGGAGCCGAACGTGGGGCCCATTCCTATCCAGCGGGAAACCACCTTCAGCGACGGGGACGTGAGGGACGATCCGCACGCCGGACCGGCCCAGGTCCGTACCTCGCTGCCGGGGGACCCGCTCGCGCCCGCGGCCGCCCGGCGCTTCGTGCGCGCCGCGTTCGCCGACTGGACCGTACGGGCGCTGCCGGGCTCCGCCGCCCTCGCCGGCCGCCTCGCGGACGACTCCGTCGTCGCCCTGAGCG
This sequence comes from Streptomyces sp. NPDC006552, assembly GCF_040611655.1. Taxonomy (NCBI): domain Bacteria; kingdom Bacillati; phylum Actinomycetota; class Actinomycetes; order Kitasatosporales; family Streptomycetaceae; genus Streptomyces; species Streptomyces sp. NPDC006552. The sequence continues at coordinate 12,738 of NZ_JBEXOS010000088.1, read as the reverse complement.
AGCTGGTGACCAACGCCGTGGTGCACGCAGGCACCACCGTCGACCTGCTCTGCCGCCTCGATCCGGCCGCCGCCGACGGCACCCCCGCCGGCGTCGTCATCGAGGTCACCGACCACCACCCGGCCCGCGCCGTGCGCAGCCGGGGCGCCTCCCGCCCCGCCGAGACCCCCGAGTCCGGCCGCGGCCTCCACCTCGTCGCCTCCCTCGCCCACGCGTGGGGCATCACCTACCGCCCCGGCACCAAGACGGTCTGGGCCCGGCTGCCGGCCGACGAGAGCGACGGGAGCGACGAGGACCCGGGCGAGCCAAGCGTGCGGTCCGCCGTGCGCGCCCTGGAGCGCGGCCTGCACGCGGGCGACCTCCTCGCGCCCCTGCCCGGACGGGTGCCGCAGGACCGGGAGTGGATCAACCGCGGCGCGCTCTCCTTCCTCGCCGAGGCCTCCGACCTCCTCGCCGGCCAGCTCGACGAGGACATGGTCGCCGCACTCGTCGGCCAGCTCCTCGTGCCCCGGCTCGCCGACTGGTGCGCGATCTGGTTCTACGACGAGGAGGGCCGCGGCCTGCCCGGCACCGCCGACCACGATCTGCGCGGCGGCACCGACCCGATGCCCGCGCCCCGGCTCGCCCGCGTCTGGCACGGCCACGAGAACCGCACCGAGGAGCTGCGCCGGATCCTGGAGAAGGAGCCGCCGCGGCTGCCCGGCTCCGTGCGGACCGCGGCCGCCCCCGTGTCCTGGCCCTTCGAGCCGCGGGGCGACACCGGACCGGAGGAGTCCGGCGCCGCGCTCGCCTACCGGCTCATGGTCGGCGGCCGCAGCCTCGGCATCCTCCTCATCGGCCGCGGCGGCCTGCTCCGCTTCCCCGACGAGATCACCGGCCTCGTCGAGGACTTCTGCCGCCGGGTCGCCCTGGCCGTCAGCGCCGCCCGCCGCTTCACCCGGCAGGCCACCATCAGCCGCATCCTCCAGCGCGGCCTGCTGCCCACCGGCATCGCCGAGATCCCCGGCATGCAGAGCGCCCTCGTCTACGAGCCGAAGGAGGCGGGCGGCCCCGGCGGCGACTTCTACGACGTCTTCCCCGCCGGCGACGGCCGCTGGTGCTTCGCCCTCGGGGACATCCAGGGCAAGGGGCCCGAGGCCGCCGTCGTCATCGGGCTCGTCCGGCCCTGGCTGCGGCTGCTCGCCCGCGAGGGGTACCCGGTGGCCCAGGTCCTGGACCGGCTCAACCGGCTGCTGCTCGACGACGCCACCGAGGCCGCCGACGCCGCGGCCCGCGCCCTCGCCGCCGCCGGCGGCCAGGGCATCCCGTCGGAGGGCTCCAGCTCCCGCTTCCTCTCCCTCCTCTACGGCGAGCTGACCCCCGCCGCGGACGGCACGGGCGTCAGCTGCACCCTCGCCTCCGCCGGCCATCCGCTGCCGCTGCTGATGCGGCCGGGCGGCGACGTCGTCTCGGCGGCCCTGCCGCAGGTACTGCTCGGCGTCGTCGAGGACACCGGGTACACGAGCGAGACGTTCGAGCTGCTGCGGGGGGACACGCTGCTGTGCGTCACGGACGGGGTGACCGAGCGCCGCCGCGGCCGCCGCCAGTTCGACGACGACGACGGGCTCGCGCACGCCTTCGCCGGGTGCGCCGGGCTCACCGCCCAGCTGGTGGCCGAGCGGATCCGGCGCCTGGTGCACTCCTTCGCGGACGGCCCGCCCGACGACGATCTGGCGCTGCTCGTCCTCCAGGCGCTGTGAGGGTCCGGGAGGCGGGACAATGGGGGCATGCCTTCCGCACTCCCCGACGGTGAGCCCGTGCCCGACGACGGGTCGCTGCCCGCCTCCGCGCTCACCGGCGCCGCCGCCCGGCCCCTCGGTTTCTACCTGCACGTCCCGTACTGCGCCACGCGCTGCGGCTACTGCGACTTCAACACGTACACGGCGACCGAGCTGCGCGGCACCGGCGGCGTGCTCGCCTCCCGTGACAACTACGCGCAGACGCTGACCGAGGAGGTCCGCCTCGCCCGCAAGGTGCTGGGCGACGACCCCCGCCCGGTGCGGACGGTGTTCGTCGGGGGCGGGACGCCGACGCTGCTGGCCGCCGCCGATCTCGTCCGGATGCTGGCGGCGGTCCGCGAGGAGTTCGGGCTCGCGGACGACGCGGAGGTGACGACCGAGGCCAACCCCGAGTCGGTGGACCCGGCCTACCTCGCGGAGCTGCGGGCCGGGGGCTTCAACCGGATCTCGTTCGGCATGCAGAGCGCCCGGCAGCACGTGCTGAAGGTACTCGACCGTACCCACACGCCCGGCCGGCCCGAGGCCTGCGTCGCCGAGGCGCGGGCGGCCGGCTTCGAGCACGTGAACCTGGACCTGATCTACGGCACGCCCGGCGAGAGCGACGACGACTGGCGGGCCTCGCTCGACGCGGCCCTCGCGGCCGGCCCCGACCACGTCTCGGCGTACGCGCTGATCGTCGAGGAGGGCACGCAGCTCGCCCGGCGCATCCGGCGCGGCGAGGTGCCGATGACCGACGACGACGTGCATGCGGACCGGTACCTGATCGCCGACGAGACGATGGCGGCGGCGGGCTTCTCCTGGTACGAGGTGTCGAACTGGGCGACCTCCGACGCGGCCCGCTGCCTGCACAACGAGCTGTACTGGCGCGGGGCCGACTGGTGGGGCGCCGGGCCCGGGGCGCACTCGCACGTGGGCGGGGTGCGCTGGTGGAACGTGAAGCACCCCGGCGCGTATGCCGCCGCGCTGGCCGCGGGGAGGTCGCCGGGGGCGGGACGGGAAGTCCTGGCGGACGAGGACCGGCGGGTCGAGCGGATCCTGCTGGAGCTGCGGCTCCGCGACGGGTGTCCGCTGTCGTTGCTCAAGCCCGAGGGTGCCGTCGCGGCCCGGAAGGCGCTGGACGCCGGGCTGTTGGAGGCCGGGCCCTTCGGGGAGGGGCGGGCCGTGCTGACCCTGCGGGGGCGGTTGCTGGCCGACGGGGTCGTGCGGGACCTCGTCGACTGAGCGGGTCGATCGCGCGGGTGCGCCCTGGCTCCGCAGGGGTGCCGGTCCGGGGCGGGTGCGGCCCCGGTGGGGGCTGGGCGCGCAGTTCCCCGCGCCCCTGGCGGGGCTTCAGATCTCTGGGGCCGTCACGAAGTCGATCAGTTCCTCCACCTTGCCGAGGAGTTCGGGTTCCAGGTCCCTGTAGGAGTGGACCCGGGACAGGATGTGCTGCCAGGCCTCGCCCGTGTTCGCCACGCGCCAGCCCAGGGCGCGGCACACGCCCGTCTTCCAGTCCTGGCCGTGCGGGACCCGGGGCCAGGCCCGGATGCCCACCGAGGACGGCTTCACCGCCTCCCAGATGTCGATGTACGGGTGGCCGACCACCAGCGCGTCGGCGCTCGTCACCGACTGGGCGATGCGCCACTCCTTCGTACCGGGGACCAGGTGGTCGACGAGGACGCCCAGGCGCGCGTCGGGGCCCGGGGCGAACTCCGCCACGATCGCCGGGAGGTCGTCGACGCCCTCCAGGAACTCCACGGCCACGCCCTCGATGCGCAGGTCGTCGCCCCAGACCCGTTCGATGAGCTGGGCGTCGTGCTTGCCCTCCACGTAGATGCGGCCCGCCCGGGCCACGCGCGCGCGGGCGCCGGGCACCGCGAGCGAACCGGACGCCGTGCGGGTGGGGCGGACCGGGCCGCCGGCCGCGGGGCGGACCAGCGTGACGACCTTGCCCTCCAGCAGGAAGCCGCGCGGCTCCATCGGGAACGCGCGGTGCTTGCCGAACCGGTCCTCCAAGGTCACCGTCGGCCCCTGCGCGGTCTTCTCCACGCGCACGACCGCGCCGCAGAACCCCGTGGTGACCTCCTCCACGACGAGGTCCGGCTCCGCCGGGACCTCGGGCACGGACCGGTTCCGCTTCCAGGGAGGAGTCAGGTCGGCAGAGTACTGGCGCATTCGGCAGACGATAAGAGAAGCCCGGGGGCGCCGCCTACGACACGCCGGAGCGGCCCGCCAGTGTGGCGCGCTGCTCGTGGACAAACGCCGCATTCACCGCCGAACCGTGGCCCGGGACGTAGCGCGCGTCCTCGCCGCCGAGCGCCAGCAGCCGGTCCAGCGCGGCCGGCCACCGCTGCGGGGCCGCGTCCGGCCCCGCCTGGGGTTCGCCCGACTCCTCGACCAGGTCCCCGCAGAAGGCGATCTCCGGCCCCGAGGGCGCGGAGACCAGGACCGCGAGGTCGTGACCGGTGTGCCCGGGGCCGACGTTCGCCAGCAGCACCCGGACGCCGCCGCCCAGGTCGAGGGTGCGCTCGCCGCACACCCGGTGGCCCGGGGTGACCAGGAGATCCGCTGCCTCGCCCGCGAGATCGGGGTCGAGGCCGTGACGTACGGCATCGGCGCGCAGCGCGTCCGCGCCGCCGCCCGCGAAGACGGTGTCGATGCCCGCGGCCCCGTAGACCTCGACGCCCGCGAAGGCCGCCGTGCCGAAGACGTGGTCGAAGTGCGGATGAGTCAGCGCGATGTGCGTCACCCTCCGGTCCGGGCCCAGCAGGCGGCGCGTGTCCGCGCGCAGCCGGGCGCCCTCCCGCAGTGAAGATCCGGTGTCGATCAGCAGGGCCGCGTCCTCGCCCGCGACCAGCCCGGTCGTACAGTCCCAGCCGGGCAGCCGGATTCGCCCCACATGCGGCGCCAGTTCTTCCCATCCGGACGCCGTCCAGTCGATGACTCGCATCCCCCGAAGCTAGCGGCCTTGCCGGGCCCGTACCCACCGGCCGTACACTGAGCCGGGGACGACTGGCACTCGCGCGCAGCGAGTGCCAGAACCGGAACGATCACGAGAACGATCAGGGACAGTTGCTGGAGGTGTGCGCCGATGCTCAGTGAACGCAGGCTCGAAGTGCTGCGCGCCATCGTCCAGGACTACGTCGGCACCGAGGAGCCCGTCGGCTCCAAGGCGCTGACCGAGCGGCACAGCCTCGGCGTCTCCCCGGCGACCGTGCGCAACGACATGGCCGCCCTGGAGGACGAGGGGTTCATCGCCCAGCCGCACACCAGCGCCGGGCGCATCCCCACCGACAAGGGCTACCGCCTCTTCGTCGACAAGCTCACCGCGGTGAAGCCGATGACCGGGCCGGAGCGGCGCGCCATCCAGAACTTCCTGGAGGGCGCCGTCGACCTCGACGACGTCGTCGGACGGACCGTGCGGCTGCTCGCGCAGCTGACGCGGCAGGTCGCGGTCGTCCAGTACCCGTCCCTGACCCGGTCCACCGTGCGCCATGTCGAGCTGCTCTCGCTCGCACCCGCCCGCCTGATGCTCGTACTGATCACGGACACCGGGCGCGTGGAGCAGCGGATGATCGACTGCCCGGCGCCGTTCGGCGAATCGTCCGTGGCGGATCTGCGGGCCCGGCTCAACAGCCGGGTCGCGGGCCGCCGCTTCGCCGACGTGCCGCAGCTGGTGCAGGACCTGGCCGAGGCCTTCGAGGCGGAGGACCGCGGCACGGTCACGACGGTGCTCTCCACGTTGCTGGAGACGCTCGTCGAGGAGACCGAGGAGCGGCTGATGATCGGCGGCACCGCCAATCTCACCCGCTTCGGACATGACTTTCCCCTCACCATCCGGCCCGTGCTGGAGGCCCTCGAGGAGCAGGTCGTGCTCCTCAAGTTGCTTGGTGAGGTGGGTGATTCGGGCATGGCCGTACGGATCGGTCACGAGAACGCCCACGAGGGACTCAACTCCACGTCCGTCGTGTCGGTCGGCTACGGTTCGGGCGGCGAGGCAGTTGCCAAGCTCGGCGTGGTCGGCCCGACCCGCATGGATTACCCGGGAACGATGGGAGCAGTACGCGCAGTGGCACGTTACGTCGGACAGATCCTGGCGGAGTCGTAAGTGGCCACGGACTACTACGCCGTACTCGGCGTGCGCCGCGACGCTTCCCAGGACGAGATCAAGAAGGCCTTTCGAAGGCTCGCTCGTGAACTTCACCCGGACGTGAATCCGGACCCGAAGACGCAGGAGCGGTTCAAGGAGATCAACGCCGCCTACGAGGTGCTCTCCGACCCGCAGAAGAAGCAGGTCTACGACCTCGGGGGCGACCCCCTGTCGGGGGCCGGCGGAGGCGGCGCCGGAGGCTTCGGCGCCGGTGGGTTCGGGAACTTCTCGGACATCATGGACGCGTTCTTCGGAACCGCGTCGCAGCGCGGGCCCCGCTCGCGCACGCGCCGCGGCCAGGACGCCATGATCCGGCTCGAGATCGAGCTGGACGAGGCCGCCTTCGGCACCACCAAGGACCTCCAGGTCGACACGGCTGTGGTCTGTACGACCTGTAGCGGTGAGGGCGCGGCTCCCGGTACCTCTGCCCAGACCTGCGACATGTGTCGCGGGCGCGGCGAGGTCTCCCAGGTCACGCGCTCCTTCCTCGGCCAGGTCATGACGAGCCGGCCGTGCCCGCAGTGCCAGGGGTTCGGCACCGTCGTGCCGACGCCCTGCCCCGAGTGCGCCGGCGACGGCCGCATCCGGTCGCGGCGCACGCTGACGGTGAAGATCCCGGCCGGTGTGGACAACGGCACGCGGATCCAGCTCGCGGGCGAGGGCGAGGTCGGCCCCGGCGGCGGCCCCGCCGGTGACCTGTACGTCGAGATCCACGAGCTGCCGCACGCCGTCTTCCAGCGGCGCGGCGACGACCTGCACTGCACGGTGACCATCCCGATGACGGCGGCGGCCCTCGGCACGAAGGTGCCGCTGGAGACGCTCGACGGCATGGAGGAGGTCGACATCCGGCCGGGCACGCAGTCCGGCCAGTCGGTCCCGCTGCACGGGCGCGGCATCACGCATCTGCGCGGCGGCGGCCGGGGCGACCTCATCGTGCACGTCGAGGTCATGACCCCACAGAAGCTCGAACCGGAGCAGGAGCGGCTCCTGCGCGAGCTGGCCAAGCTGCGCGGCGAGGAGCGCCCCACGGGCCAGTTCCAGCCGGGGCAGCAGGGGTTGTTCTCGCGGTTGAAGGACGCGTTCAACGGGCGGTGAGGTCTGAGGGTGTGCCACCCCGTCCGGGGTGGCACATGCCAGGCGGAACAGCCGATTCGGCCGTCCGACGCGTCCGTGGCACGATGCGCTCATGCCCCTCGCGCTGACAGATCTCTGCCCCTGTTTGATCGTGCAGGCCCCCATGGCGGGCGGCGCGTCCTGTCCCGCGCTCGTCGCCGCCGTCTCCGAGGCGGGCGGCCTCGGGTTCCTCGCCGCCGGGTACAAGACGGCCGACGGGATGTACGAGGAGATCAAGCAGGTCCGCGCGCTGACCGGCCGCCCGTTCGGCGTCAACCTGTTCCTGCCGCAGCCGGAGTACGCGGACCCGGCCGCGGTCGACGTCTACCGCCACCAGCTCGCCGGTGAGGCCGGCTGGTACCAGACCCCGCTCGGCGACCCCGACGGCGGACGCGACGACGGCTACGACGCCAAGCTCGCCATCCTCCTCGACGACCCGGTGGCGCTGGTCACCTTCACGTTCGGCTGCCCCACTCCCGCGGTGACCGAGGCGCTGCGCGGTGTGGGCACGTTCACCGCCGTCACCGTGACCACCGTGGAGGAGGCGCTCGCCGCCCAGCGGTCCGGCGCGGACGCCGTCTGCGTCCAGGGCATCGAGGCCGGCGGCCACCAGGGCACACACCGGGACAACCCCGAGGCCGACGGCAGCGGCGTCGGACTGCTGGCGCTCATCGCGCAGGTCCGCGAGGCGGTCCGGCTGCCGATCATCGCGGCCGGCGGCATCATGCGCGGCGCGCAGATCGCCGCCGTGCTCGCCGCGGGCGCCGACCTGGCCCAGCTGGGGACGGCGTTCCTCGTGACGCCCGAGTCCGGCGCGCCCGCCCCGCACAAGCAGGCCCTGACCGACCCGCTCTTCACCAGGACCGAGCTGACCCGGGCGTTCTCCGGGCGGCCCGCGCGCGGCCTCGTCAACCGCTTCCTGCGCGAGCACGGGCCGTACGCGCCCGCCGCCTACCCGGAGATCCACCACATGACGTCACCGCTGCGCAAGGCGGCCGCCAAGGCGGGTGACCCGCAGGCCATGGCGCTGTGGGCGGGGCAGGGCCACCGGCTGGCCCGGGAGCTGCCCGCCGGGCAGCTCGTCGAGGTCCTCGCCGCCGAACTCGTCGCCGCCAAGGCCACGCTCGGACAGCGCGGTGCCGCGTGACCGCGCCGGTGTTCGTGGTCGAGGGCCCGGTGCCGGACGGGTGCAGCTACGTACTGGACGGCCCCGAGGGGCGGCACGCCGTCTCCGTCAAGCGGCTGCGGGCGGGCGAGTCCCTCGTCCTGACCGACGGGCACGGGACGTGGAGCGAAGGCGTCGTCACCGCCGCCGAGGGCAAGGACCGCCTCGTCGTCGAGGCCGGGCCGGTGCGCACCGAACCCGTGGAGCGGCCCCGGATCACCGTGGTGCAGGCGCTGCCCAAGGGTGACCGCGGGGAGCTGGCCGTGGAGACCATGACCGAGACGGGCGTCGACGCGATCGTGCCGTGGGCGGCGTCCCGGTGCATCACGCAGTGGCGCGGTGAGCGCGGGACCAAGGCGCTGAACAAGTGGCGGGCCACCGCCCGCGAGGCCGGCAAGCAGTCGCGCCGGGTCCGCTTCCCCGAGGTCGCGCAGGCGGCCTCCACCAAGGAGGTCGCGACGCTGCTCGCCGGGGCGCGGCTGGCGGCCGTCCTGCACGAGGACCGGGACGCGGCGAGCGCCGCGCTGGCCTCCGCGCCGCTCCCGGCGGACGGCGAGATCGTGCTCGTGGTGGGTCCCGAGGGCGGGGTGTCGCCGGAGGAGCTGGCGGTCTTCGCGCAGGCCGGGGCGCGGCCCTTCCGGCTCGGACGCAGCGTGCTGCGGACGTCGACGGCCGGCACGGCGGCGGTGGCGCTGCTGCTGGGCCGCACCGGCCGCTGGGGCTGAGCGCCGCCGCCCCCGCACAGTGGCCGCAACGGCCCTATCGGCGTACCCGCGGCAGTGGCATCCTGCCGGACATGGGGGACACAGGGTGGATCCGCAGGGGCGCGCGACGGGCACGGACCGGACGGGCGCTGGCCGTGGGCGGCGCCGTCGCCGCCCTGGCCGCCGGGGCCGTCGCGTGCCGGCCCGTCGACGGCCGGCTCGACACGGTCACGGTCGCCGCCACCACCGACGCGCAGGCCACGCGGGAACTGGACCGGATCCACGCGGACGTCGCCTGGCTGAGCTGTGTCGCCACCTACAGCGGCGCGTCCACCGCGTCGTCCCGCCCCTCGTCCCGCACGGCGCCGGGCGAGGTGAACGTGGACTGTCACGGCCGGACCCGGAACGGCAAGGACATCACCGTCAAGGGGCGGGTGCACGGCGTCGTCTCCGGCAAGTGCGTGCGCGGCACGCTGACCGCGCGGGTCGACAAGAAGGTCCGGTTCCGGCTCCAGGTCCTCGGCAACTGCGCCGCTACGCCCACGACCACGTACACACCGGACGGCCCCACGCCGCACGAGAGCGGGCACAGGTCCCCGGCCGCGCCCGCGCACCACACGCCGCGGCCGGGCGCCACGCAGACCGTGACGCGGACCGTCACGGTCCACGCGCCCGAGCCCAACTGCTCCTGCTTCCAAGGGAAATGAGCCACGTACGAAACGATCGAAAGGCTGACGCGCGGCCTGCGCAAACCTAGGGTGACGGAGTGACGAATCCTGCCTACCTCCGCTTTCCCCACCTCCACGGCGAGCTGGTGGTCTTCACCGCAGAGGACGACGTGTGGGCCGCGCCGGTCGACGGCGGCCGCGCCTGGCGCGTCAGCGCCGACGACGTACCGGTGAGCCACCCCCGTCTCTCCCCGGACGGCACGACCGTCGCCTGGACGTCACGGCGCGACGGCGCACCCGAGGTGCACACCGCCCCGGTCGACGGCGGCCCCGCCGCACGCCTGACGTACTGGGGGAGCTGGACCACCACCGTGCGCGGCTGGACGCCCGACGGGCGCGTCCTCGCCACCACCTCGCACGGCCAGGCGTCGCTGCGCCGCAACTGGGCCCACGCCCTGCCGCTGGACGGCGGCCCCGCCGAGCCGCTGCCCTACGGACCGGTGAGCGGCATCGCGTACGGGCCGGACTGCGCCGTCGTCCTGCTCTCCGCGTCGATGGGCCGGGAGGCCGCCCACTGGAAGCGGTACCGGGGCGGCACCGCGGGAAAGCTGTGGATCGACCGCGACGGCGGCGGCGACTTCGTCCGGCTGCACGAGGGACTCGACGGGAACATCGAACACCCGCTCTGGGTGGGGGAGCGCGTGGCGTTCCTCTCCGACCACGAGGGCGTCGGCGCGCTCTACTCGTCCCTGGCGGACGGCTCGCGGCTGCGCCGGCACACCCCCGTCGGGGACGCGTTCTACGCCCGGCACGCCGCCACCGACGGCGCCCGCACCGTGTACGCGAGCGGCGGCGAGCTGTGGCTCCTCGACGACCTGGACACGGCCGAACCGCGCCGCGTCGATGTGCGGCTCGGCGGGCAGCGCGTCCGGACGCGGCCGCGTCCGGTGGACGCGGCCCGCTGGTTCGGGTCCGCCTCGCCCGACCGCACCGGGCGCGGCAGCGCGGTCGCCGTCCGCGGTGCCGTGCACTGGGTGACCCACCGCGCCGGGCCCGCCCGCGCGCTCGCCGCCGAGCCGGGCGTACGGGCCCGGCTCCCGCACACGTTCCGCGCCGACGGCGAGGAGCACGTGGTGTGGGTGACCGACGCCGAGGGCGACGACGCGCTGGAGTTCGCGCCCGCCACCGGGGCCGCACCGGGCGCCGCCCCGCGCCGGATCGGCGCCGGGCGGTTCGGCCGCGTCCTCGGCCTCTCCGTCGCGCCGGACGGCGGGCGGGTCGCCGTCGCCGCGCACGACGGCCGCGTCCTGCTCGTCGAGCGCGACACCGGCGACGTACGCGAGGTGGACCGCAGCGAGGACGGGCACGCCACCGGGCTCGCCTTCTCGCCCGACTCGGCGTGGCTCGCCTGGTCCCACCCGGGACCGCACGGCCTGCGCCGGCTCAAGCTCGCCAACACCGCAGACCTCGCCGTCACCGAGGCGACCCCGCTGCGCTTCCGCGACTACGCGCCCGCCTTCACCCTCGACGGCAAGCACCTGGCGTTCCTGTCGGCCCGCTCCTTCGACCCCGTCTACGACGAGCACGCCTTCGACCTCGCGTTCGTCAGCGGCTCGCGGCCCCATCTGCTGGCGCTGGCCGCGACCACCCCGTCCCCGTTCGGCCCGCAGCGCCACGGGCGGCCGTTCGAGCCGGCCGCCGCCCCGGCCGCCGGGACGCCCGACAGCGAGGGCGTCCCCACCACCCGCGTCGACCTGGAGGGCCTCGCCGACCGCATCGTGCCGTTCCCCGTCGAGGCCGCCCGGTACTCGACGCTGCGCACTGCCAGGGACGGCGTGCTGTGGCTGCGGCACCCGGTGCGCGGCGTGCTCGGCGACTCGCGGGCGGACCGCGCCGATCCCGACCCGAAGGCCCGGCTCGAACGGTACGACCTCGTCCAGCAGCGCATCGAGGAACTCGGCGCCGACGCCGACCACTTCGAGGTCACCGGCGACGGCAAGCGGGTGCTGCTGTGGTCCGGCGAGGCGCTCAAGGTCGTCCCGAGCGACCGGCGCCCCTCGCACGACGACGACAGCGACACGCACATCACCGTCGACCTGGCCCGGATCAGCCAGAGCGTCGACCCGGCCGCCGAATGGCGCCAGATGTACGACGAGACCGGCCGCCTGATGCGCGACAACTTCTGGCGCCCCGACATGAACGGCGTCGACTGGACCGGCGTACTGGAGCGCTACCGCCCCCTGCTCGACCGGGTCGCCACCCACGACGACCTCGTCGACCTGCTCTGGGAGGTCCAGGGCGAACTGGGCACCTCGCACGCCTACGTCGTCCCCGCCGGCCGGGGCGCTCCCGCCGGACGCCGCCAGGGGCTGCTCGGGGCCGACCTCTCCCGGCACCAGGACGGACCGCGGGGCGCGCCGCGCTGGCGGGTGGACCGGGTGCTGCCCTCCGAGACCTCCGACCCGCGTGCCCGCTCCCCGCTCGCCGCGCCCGGCGTCGCGGTGCGCGCCGGCGACGCGGTCGTGGCGGTGGGCGGGCGGGTCGTCGACCCGGTGACCGGCCCCGGCCCGCTGCTCGTGGGCACCGCGGGCAAGCCCGTCGAGCTGACCGTGGAGCCCGCCGGGGGCGGCGAGCCGCGGCACGTGGTCGTGGTGCCGGTCGCCGACGAGGAACCGCTGCGCTACCACGCGTGGGTCGCCGGCCGGCGCGGCTACGTCCACGAGCGGTCCGGCGGGCGGCTCGGCTATCTGCACGTGCCCGACATGCAGGCGCCCGGCTGGGCGCAGATCCACCGCGACCTCAGCGTGGAGGTCGCCCGCGAGGGCCTCGTCGTCGACGTCCGCGAGAACCGCGGCGGTCACACCTCCCAGCTCGTCGTGGAGAAGCTGGCCCGGCGCGTCGTCGGGTGGGACGTACCGCGCGACAGCCGCCCCTTCAGCTACCCGATGGACGCGCCGCGGGGACCCGTGGTCGCCGTCTGCAACGAGTTCTCCGGCTCCGACGGCGACATCGTCAGCGCCGCGATCAAGGCGCTCGGGATCGGGCCCGTAGTGGGCGTGCGCACCTGGGGCGGCGTCATCGGGATCGACAGCCGGTACCGCCTGGTGGACGGGACGCTGGTGACCCAGCCGAAGTACGCGACGTGGCTGGAGGGTTCCGGGTGGGGCGTCGAGAACCATGG
>NZ_JBEXOS010000087.1:0-24538 GCF_040611655.1 Streptomyces sp. NPDC006552 | reverse complement strand
GTCCCGCAGCCGGCGCCAGCACGTCATGCCCGAGCCGAAACCGAGCTCCTGCGGGAGGTGCTCCCACTGGATGTCGGTGCGCAGGACGTACAGGAGCCCGCACAACACCTGGCGATCCGGGACCGGCAGGCGACCGGGGTACCGGAACCGCCGCTCCTTCTTCGGCAGCAGCGGCTCGATCCGCTCCCACAAGTCGTCCGGCACGCTCCACGGTGAAGTTCCCACAGCCTGGCCAACGCTCAACTGCCCGGTCAGGCAAGGCTGCCAGGGGCGATGCACCTCATTGTGTTAGCCGTTCTAAGTAGGACCCGTGGATGGTCGATGGCGACCGGGTGGGACGCTGCGGTCATCGAGAATTTGCCTGGCGAACCTCCGCTTGACGCCTTCTTCCGACTTGTGGACGAGTACCGAGAGTTCGCAGGTCAGCCAGGTTCGTGAAGTCTCTCGGCATGGGGTCTGGTCATGCTGATCGCGCGAGTCGGGGTTCGTAAAGGGTTCCGCCACGGAGCATCGCGAAAAGGACGTCGGCCCGCCGCCGGGCAGAGCAGAGCAGAGCCTGGGTGTGGTGCTTGCCCTGGGCGATCTTCTTGTCGTAATAGGCGCGGCACGCCGGGTCGCCGAGGGCTGCGAAGGCGGAGAGGAAGAAGGCCCGTTTGAGCTGCTTGTTCCCTCGGCGGGAGGGCTGTTCGCCGCGGATCGAGGAGCCCGAGTTGCGGGTTGCCGGGGCGATCGTAGGCGGCGAGGTGTGCGGCGGATGGGTAGCTGCTGCCGTCGCCGACCACGATGAGGCTCCTGGCGCCGGTCCTGATAACGACTCCCGGCATCGAGATCAGGATCTGGGAAAGAGGGGTGGGCCTCCAGCAGTTCCTCGATCCGCCCGGCCAAGTGGCGTTGTTCACGCATTCGGGCTCTGGTCCACTTGGTGTGGTCGCGTACGCAGCGTGACTGTCGATCTCATCGGATCGGCGGCTGAGATAGCCCGAAAATCGCCCGGCCGGTGTGCGGTGTGGTCGACAGTGCTGCGCCGTGAACGAAGTACGGCTGCAACTCGAGGAGTTGCTGTTCTCCTCGGTGGAGAACGTGTTGGCGGAGTCGGTCGTGACGACCGACATGGCCGTCCGGGTGGAGGCAGTGAGCACGGTCCGGCAGGCGCCCTGTCCGGGCTGTGGGAGCTGGTCAGAACGAATACACGGTTCCTATCTGCGGTTTCCTCACGGTCTGCCGACGGCGGGCAAGTCCGTCATCGTGGCACTACGGGTGCGCCGGTTCGTCTGCGCAGCGAGCTTCTGCCCACGCAAGACATTCGTCGAGCAGGTACCGGAACTGACCCGCCGGTTCGGCCGGCGGACGGAACGGCTGCGATCAACGCTCGTCTCGGTCGGCCTTGCGCTCGCGGGGCGGGCCGGGGCCCGCATGACAGACTCTTTGGGACGCCAGTCAGCCGCAACACCCTGCTGCGGCTGATCGCCTCGCTTCCGGATCCGCCCACGGCCACGCCCCGCGTGCTCGGGGTGGATGAATACGCCCAGCGCAAGGGACAGAACTACGGAACCGTGCACGTCGACGTCGAGACACGTCGTCCGATCGATCTCCTGCCCGACCGGGAGGCCGACACCCTCGCGGCCTGGCTCGCCGAGCGCCCCGGCATCGAGATCGTCTGCCGCGACAGGGCCCCGTTCTTCGCCGACGGCTCCACCCGCGGCGCCCCACAAGCCCTGCAAGTCGCCGATCGGTGGCACCTTTGGCACAACCTGGGCGAAGCCACCGAGAAGTGCGTCTACCGGCACCGCAATTGCCTGCGCCCCACGCCGGATCCGCCGAGGGAGCTCCAGGAGGAGCCGGAGTCAGCCGCCTCGTCGCCCTGGCCCACAGGGCACCGCTTCGCCGAACGTACCCGTGCCAAGCACGCCACCATCCACGCGCTCCTCGCCGCCGGGCACAGCAAGCGGTCCGTCGCCCGGCAGCTCGGCATGACGCGCAACACGATCCTGCGCTTCTCCCGCGCCGCCACCCCGGAGGATGTTCACCGGACAGTGGCAAAACCGTCCGACCACGCTGGACGCCTACAAGCCCTACCTCGATCAGCGTTGGCAGGAAGGATGCACCAACGCCTGGAAACTGTGGGAGGAGAGCAAAGAACAGGGATATCCCCGGGGTTACGCGGGCGTCCGTGCCTACGTGAGCAGGAACCTCCGCGGCAAGCCACAACCGGTCGGCCCTCGTCCGCCCTCGGCCCGTTCCGTCACACGCTGGTTCCTCACCCACCCCGACGCCCTGCCCGAAACTGACCGGATCCAGCTCAAGGCCGTACTGGCCAACTGCCATGAACTGGCCGCGCTCTCCGAGCACGTGCCCTCCTTCGCTCGCATGGAAGGCGCGGGCCCGCAAGAGCGCACGGGAACGCCCCATCATCGACTCGCCGCACACTTACGTGGGACGAAGACCTTTGCTGGCAGCGCGTTGCGTCAGTCCGCGGCGATGGCGCGCTGGACGGTTTCGCGCAGGAGCGTGCGGCGCTGTTCGTGCAACTCGTGAGGTTCGTCGGCGGTTGCCGAGTAGACGTTGCTGACTGGTGACCAGGCCATCGACAGGGCGATGACGAGGGCGAATATGTCGAACGGGTCGCCCGGGCGCACCTTCCCGGCGGCCTGGGCCTCGGCAATGGCGCGCAGTTTGTGGTCGTCGTACTGCTCGTGCTCTGCCACGAGATGTCCTGCCGGGCGGCGTTCCAGGCGGGTCCAGGTGGCCAGCCGGATCAGGTCGGGGCGCCGGAGGTACTCGTCGTAGAGGCGCACCGCCCAGTCCGCGAGGTCGTCGGCGTCGATCGGCACGACGTTGGTGATCCGCTCAAGGGACGCGAAGAAGATCGCGTCGAAGAGACGCTCCTTGTTGCCGAAGTAGGAGTAGAGCTGCGCCTTGTTGCTTCGCGCAGCGGACACGATTCGCTCGATGCGGGCGCCGGCGATGCCGTGTTCGGCGAACTCCTGCGTCGCCGCCTCCAGGATCCGCTGGTAGGTCGCGGCTCCGCGCGAGGTGAGTGGCTGGTCGGTCATGTTCACGACGCTACCAGACAGAACAGTTGGTTTGCTTCTTGCCGGGAGGGTGCTTACTGTCGAATAGACGGAACAGTCTGTTTGAGGAGAGGTAATGCGTCCCACCACTGGATGGCTGGCGGACGGCACGACCGGCACACTGCGGCGCGGCCCCATCGAGCGCCGCGATCTGCGGGCCGACGACCTCGCCGTGCGGATCGACTACTGCGGTGTGTGTGGCACTGATCTGCACGCGCTGGAGGGTTATGACAGCAAGGCCGGGCACCTTCTGGTGCCGGGGCATGAGTTCACCGGCGTCGTCGCCGCTACCGGCTCCGACGTCTCCGGATTCGCCGTCGGTGACCCTGTTGCGGTCGGAAACATCGTCGACTCGTGCGGTGAGTGCGCGATGTGCCGGGCGGGCCAGGAGAACTTCTGCCATGCCTTCCCGACCCTGACCTACAGCGGCACCGACCGGCAGGACGGCTCGCACACCCTCGGCGGGTACGCCCGCGAGTACGTCGTCCGCGACCGGTTCGCCCACCACCTGCCCGAGGGCCTCGACGCGGCCGGCGCCGCCCCCCTGCTCTGCGCCGGTATCACCGTCTGGGAGCCGCTCCAGGCCCTGGGCGTGGGGCCCGGGAGCCAGGTCGCCGTTGCGGGGCTCGGGGGTCTAGGGCACCTCGCGGTCAAGATGGCCGTGGCGCTCGGCGCCACGACGACGGTCATCAGCCGCTCGCCCGACAAGGCCGATGACGCACGCCGCCTTGGCGCCCACGACCTCCTCGTGTCCAGCGACTCGGAGCAGCTGGCCGCGGCGCGGGACCGGTTCGACGTCATCATCGACACCATCTCCGCACCGCACGACCTCGCCCCGTATCTCCGACTCCTCGCCGTGGACGGCACCCTCAGCCAGCTCGGCTACCTGGGGCCCGTCACCGTGGAGACCATCGACCTTCTCGTGGGACGCAAGAAGCTCAGTTCCGCCGGCAGCGGCGGCCTGCCCGCGACCGCCGCCATGCTGGAGTTCTGCGCCACCCACGGCATCACCGCTGACATCGAACTGCTGCCGTCCTCGCAGGTGAACGAGGCCCTGGAGCGCCTGCGCCGCAACGACGTGCGCTACCGGTTCGTCCTTGACATGGCCGACCTTGACTGACGCCCGCCTGGAGCGTCGCCCGTCGCGCAGCCGTTCGTCCGCTCCGACCTATGTCGGACCATCCCCAAACGGCACGTCGTCATGTGGCCAGGAGTCACCAGATCGCTACGACGTGTGACATACCCCCGAAGAGAAGGACTCCTCGCTATGAGCACCCCTTTCACCCCCGCCGCGAACCGGCCCTCTCCCGCGTTCGCCGCAGAACCGCGCGGTCTGTTCATCGCCGGAACGGAGCAGCCTGCCGCCGACCGCGAAACGATGGCCTCCATCGACCCGATGACGGGTACCGAGCTGACCACGGTCGCAGTAGCTGGGCGCGCAGACGTCGATGCCGCCGTGGCTGCCGCGCGTCGCGCCTTCGAAGACCCCGCCTGGGCGGCTATCAGCCCGGACGAGCGCAGCCGCGTGCTGTACCAGATCGCCGAGGTCATCGAGTCGCACGCCGACGAACTGGCCATCCTGGACTCCTTGGAAATGGGAGGGCCGGTGTCGCTGACACGATGGATGGTCGATCACACCGTCGAGGTCTACCGCCACTACGCGGGCTGGCCGACCCGGATCTACGGAGCCACCGCCCCCTCCACCCCCGGCCAGCTTCAGTACACCAGGCGCTCCCCGCTGGGTGTAGTCGCCGCGATCGCCGGCTGGAACGGGCCTCTCTTGCAGATGGGCTACAAGATCGCCCCCGCGCTGGCCACCGGGAACACAGTCGTCGCCAAACCCTCGGAGCAGACCTCACTGAGCGTGCTGCGTATGGCGGAGCTCGTCCATGAGCACACGGCCCTTCCCGATGGCGTCATCAACATCGTCACCGGCCCGGGGCGCAGTACGGGCGAAGCCCTGATCACCCACCCGGACGTGAACAAGATCAGTTTCACCGGATCCACGGCCGTGGGCAAGCATGTCCTGGAAACCTCCGCCCGCGACCTCAAACGCGTCACCCTGGAGCTGGGTGGCAAGTCGCCGTTCATCGTCTTCGAAGACGCCGACCTGGAGGCCGCCGCGACAGCCTCCGCGCTTGCCTTCTGCTCCGGCAGTGGCCAGGGCTGCGTGGCCGGCACCCGCGTGCTGGTCCAGGAGTCCGTGCGTAAGGAGTTCACGCGCCTCCTGACCGCGAGCATGGCCAAGATCCCGATGGGTGATCCCTTCGACCCGCAGGTCCTCATGGGCCCGCTGGCCTCTCGTAGTCACTACGAGAAGGTCACCGGCTACATCGACCTGGCCCGCAAGGAGGGCGGCGACATCATCGGCCACCCCCAGGACGAGACCGGTGACCTCTTCGTCGGCCCCACCCTGGTCACCGGACTCGACAACACCTCACGCGTCGCCCGAGAAGAGATCTTCGGCCCTGTCGCCGTCCTGCTGCCGTTCCGCGACCTGGACGAAGCGGTACACATCGCCAACGACACCGTCTACGGCTTGGCCGCCACCGTCTTCACCACCGACCTCAGCCGCGCCCACACCATAGCCGACCGCCTTCAGGCCGGAACCGTATGGATCAACACGGTCAACCAGATGAGCACTGGCCCCCTGCCCTTCGGCGGATTCAAGCAGTCCGGCATCGGACGCGAACACGGCACCGAAGTCATCGACTCCTACACGGAGACCAAAGCCATCGTCGTCAACCTCTGACGATACCTGCCAAGGCCGGGCTGACCCTTGCCACCGAAGGCAATGAGTACCGTGCTCTTTGGCCCGCGGGATCCGGTAGAGCTCGCGGGGTTCGTGCGGCTGCGGTGCTGGAGCCGGAAAGCGCGTACTGGCTGCGCGGCATCGAGGCCGCCGCCCGGTACGCCAGGGAGCACGAGGACGGGCCCCTGGCGGCGCCGTACGCCTTCGTGACGCCCGAGGACTGGTCACCGGCCGGGTTCCCGCTCGGGGGATGGCTGACCCACCAGCGGCGCTCCTACAACGCCGGCCAGCTCGATCCTGAGCGGGTCCGGGAGCTGGACGGGCTTGGCATGGTGTGGGCACCGCGGGAGGACGCCCTCAACGATGGCCTCGCCACGGCGCGGGCGTGGGCCGAGGTCCACTCGCATTTTCTGCCGCCGGCCACCGCGGTCTGGAACGGGTACCCGGTGGGAAAGTGGGCCAGGAACATGCGCGACGCGGCCCGGCTCGCGGACCGGCTCGCGGACCGGATCGCGGCGCGCCGGGAGGCGGGTGAGCCGGTCGGGCCGGAGGCCGGGGCGCTCACCGGCGAGCGGCGCCAGGCGCTGGACGACATCGATCCTGGGTGGTGTCCGGCGTGGGACACTGGTTGGCAGCGTTGCCTGCGTCTCGTGCAGGCGCACTTGGCCGGCGGCGGGAGCCTGCCCACTGTGTCCGGGGAGCTCGTGGTCCAGGGCGAGGACCTCGGACGCTGGGTGAGCGCGCAGCCCCATGGCTTCGACCAGCTGACGGCGGCGCAGCAGTGGCTGCTGGCGCACGTGCTCGGCATCGAGGCGACCGAGGAAGAGGAGCGGCCGGTAAGGCTGACCCAGGACCGCAAATGGGCGCTCAACCTCGCCGCCGCCCGCCAGTTCCATGCCCGCGAAGGCCACCTCAACGTCCCCTGCAGACACGTCGAAGCCCTGCCGGTCGAGGTGGCCGGGCCCGCCGCCAGAGGACGCGAGAGCACGGTCGACGGCGACGTCCTGGTCGACCTCGGCATGTGGACCACCAACACCGCCGCCGCGCCGACCGGCTGGTCCCGGAGCGGCGTGCGGCACTCAACCAACTCGACATGCGCTGGTGAGTGCTGGTGGCCTCACCTAACGAAGCTCGTGCACGGTAGGCGGTGAGACGTCGAGGCTGTCGGCGGGGCTCGGCGTTCACCTCTGCCATGTCGACGTCAGAGTCCGCGGTCTGCTGATGGGACAGCAGGCCGGCGACGGCTTGGACGGTGTCGCTCATGTGCTCGCGGCGGCCAAGGTGGCGGGCCAGGGCACGCCAATTCTTCAGAGGACATTCTGAACCGGTATGCCCGATTCTCACTGACACTTCGGCGGCTTCTACAGTGTCTCGAAGTAAAGGGGGCCGGCGGGGACGGTAGATCAGAAAGGCTGACTCAAGAACGTGGTGCGGATCGAACGATTGGCGGACCTGAAGCCCGTCCACCAGCGTCAGGCTGCCGTCCTGGCGCTGTGGCGGTGGCGCGCGCGCCGATACTCGCGTTCGAATTGGATGCAGAGTGGGGTGTCGACCAGTCTGTGCTGGAGTCGCTGTTCCGACTGGCAGCATCACCCGCTGGTGAACAGTCGGATGGCGCGTACCGGCGAGCAATCACCGAGCTGTGCACGGCCCCACTCTTCACGTTTGAAGCCGACCCGGACACGGTCCAGCTTTTCCAGTTGGAGACCATCAGCAACCTGCTGACCTTCGGCGAGCTGCTGGCCAAGCCTGGCGTGAACGAAGTCGAGCGAGTGGTCGAAGCGTCGGCCGGCCTGGCGGCCTACCTCGACGGTCTCGTCGAGGGCTCCTTCTACTCCCACCCCGCGGAGGAAGCCCACCGCCAGTACCTCGCCGACCTGGCGGACAGGGCGAGCGAGGGCTACTTCGCGTCGCGCCACTTCGCTGTCGAGACCACCTGCCGCGGTGCTCTCGGGGGTCTCCCCGATGCCGCAGGGTTGCTCGACTCGTCCACGGGTCGCGAATTGCTCGCGCTCTGCGAGGACTTCGGCGAAGAGCTCGTCACAACGATGCAGTGGCTCCGCATGACGGGTCACTAGCGATCGCGTCGTGAGCCGGATGGCAGGTGCGGCAGCCGTGACGGACGGGTGGCCCGGAGCGGAGGGCTGCTACGGGCGGCGCCGGATGAACAGGCCCGGTTCGGTCTCGGCGAGGATGCCTAGGCTGACCAGGCGCTTGAGCTTGTGCCGGGTGCTCTCGATGTTCTCCGGCTTGTGCGGGAGGTCCAGGGCCTGGCACAGGTCGCGGGCACGCATCGGTCCAGCAGCGTCGGCGAAGACGTCGAGGATCTGCTGGTAAGCCGGGTGGGCTGGCAGGGCGGGCGGCGCCTCGGCTGGCTCTGGGGGCGGCGGGAGCGCGAGGAGCGTCTTACGGGTCACCGCCAGGCTCTCGATCTCCTCGTCGAGTTCACGCAGGCGCGCGGCGAGCTCGTCCGTCTGCGCGCGGATCCGGGCTGCATCGCCGGCGAGCTCGCTTTCACGTGCGTCGATCCGCTCCAGAAGCGGCGTGACGTGGTCGTCCACGCGGTCACCCGCGCCAGGTGGGCGTGGTCTGGCCGGTGAGTCGGCGCGCTATCACGTCGATCATGGCCCAGTGCACCCTGGACTCCGAGGACTTCGGCCTGCTCTCGTAGTCCCGCACGAGCCGCCGGAACAGCATGAGGATGCCGAGTGTCTGCTCCACGATCCACCTCTTGGCCTGCGGAACGAAGCCGGTGCCCTTGGCCAAGGGGTTGCGTTCGACGGTCTCGACGTCGATGCCGACCGTGGTGCCGTGCTTGACGACGGTCTTCTTGAGGCCCTGGTCCACGAGGGCCTTCTTGATGGTGCCGATGGGGGCGACCTGGCCGAGGAGCGCGATGCCGAAAGCGTTGTCGTGCGCGCTGGCGGCCAGCACGGTCACGGCGATGAGCAGGCCGAGGACGTCCACCGCCAGTCCGAGCTTGCGGCCCGGCACCTTCTTGGCCGCGTCCTTCCCGGTCGTGGTGGCGGGCACGTTCACCGCTGCGTGGACGCTCTGCGTGTCGATCACGACCAGGCTCGGGTCCTCCGACCGCCCGGTCTTCTCGCGGACCTGCCAGCGCAGCAGGTCGTTGATCTTCGCGTCCGTGCCGTCGTCGCGCCAGGCTGCGAAGTAGTAGTAGACGGCCGACTTCGGCGGCAGGTCGTGCGGAAGGTAGTCCCACTGGCAGCCGGTCCTGCCCTGGTACAGAATCGCGTTGACGATCTCCCGAATCTCGTACCGACCCTGATGCCCAGTCGGGGACGGGTGGTCGGGCTTCCATGCCGAGATCACTGCTTCGATCAGCGCCCACCGCTCATCGGACAGGTCGCTCTGGGACTCCAGTCGCCCATCCGGACCATGAGCGCGCGGGTGTGGCGTGTGTCGAGGCCAAGACCGGCGGCGGCCTGTTCGACGCTCATATCGCGGCGTACGTCGTGGGCGGGCCAGTCGCCAAGACGCTGGGCCACGACCTCCATGTGGCGTGCGGCCCGCAGGGCTTCCAGGGGTGCGTCCTTGCCCAGCCTGTCGATCAGCCCCTCTGCTCTGCCCAGCAGGTCCGTGAGAATTTCCATCCACCCATGGGCCGCCACGAACCCAAGGCGGATTCGGCGTCATCGAGGTCCATGAATGCGCAAAATTCGGGCAGCGCCCCCTCTGATAACCAATAATCCTCTTTGTAATTCCCTCGGCAGACGGGTCGTCATAGTGCGCCAGAGGGACCGGGAGCACGGCTATATCGATGAAAGACATCATCTCATCGACAATTTCAGGACGCGTACAGGTGCTCTTTTATCGACTGGTCCACATGGAAGCTCCGGCCGGTCATAGGCGTGGAAGGCGGGCCGGTAGCCTGCCGCGGCAGAAAGGCGATAAAATCCGCCAGCAGACAGGTTTGTGCCGACTATGCCCAGCTTCGAATCCGCCTTCATCACCCGGCCCCCTCTGTCTCATTGCCCGGTGGCCGGTCGGACGATCACGATCTGTCGCACCAGCGCGCAGAGCTCACCAGCCGAGTCGGTCAACTCCACGTCGACGACCGTCGACCTTCCGCGCCGAGCTGTGCGGGCCTTAGCCGTGGCGGCGCCGTGGACGGGCCGGAGAAAGTTGGTCGAGGACTGCATGGTGGCGGGAGCGGCGGTGGGATCGCCGCTCGCGAGGACTGCCGCGACGGCCGCACCAATGTCGGCCAGTGCCATCAGCGCACCGCCGTGCACGCCGCCGCCGACGGTGGCGAAGCCGCTGTTCTCGGGTAGGTGGGCGACGACGCGGTCGGGTTCGATCGTCGAGAACGTGACGCCCAGGTGCCGGGCGAAAGGTACGAGGCGGTGGATGGTGTCGGTCGTGATGGGCGGTGTGGCGTTCATGGTCATGCCTCCAGTGCCGAGCCGTGGGCTTCGAGGTGTTGTCGGAGAGTCAGCGACGGGTTCGCGGTACGTCGCTGCAGGTAGCCGGTGAAGTCAAGCTGATCGCGGAGAGTTCGCCCCTGGCGGATGAGCTCGGCCTGCGCCGCCTCGACGCGTTGGATCCGGCCGGCGAGCTGGAGGACCTGGTCGGCCTGGGTCGGCGCGATGAACGCCACGCCGTCGTCGTCCGCGACCACGGCATCCCCGACGGTGACGGGAACGGAGTCCAGGACGGCGGTCCGCATCGGAGGAGCTGCGGGTGGTATCCGGCGCGGCCCGGACGCGACCGGTCCGAGACTCCAGAGCGGCAGGCCGATGCGCCGCAGTTGCGCGGTGTCCCGGTGGGCTCCCCACAGCACGATCCCGGCGATGCCGGCGAGCGCGGCCTCCGCGACCAATAGATCGCCGACGCACGCCTCGTCGCGCCTGCCTCCGTTGTCGATGACGAGGACGTCGCCCCGGTCCGACTCGGCGATCACTTCGAGGATCGTGTCCACGCTTCCGAGGTGGGTCACGGGCCGTGCGGGGCCAGAGGACGGGGTGCCCGGCAGGAGCGGCCGAAGCGATGGCGGTGCCCACCGCACGGGAAGACCCAGACGGACGGACGCATCTGCGATTGCGGCCGTCGGCACCCCTTCATCCTCGGCGGCAGTGGTGTTCATGACAGGATTGCTCTGGGGCCGGCGAGCTCTCGGACGACGCCGACGACATCGTCCAGCAGGTCGACCGGGCAGCCCCAGTAGTCGTAGATGCCGCCGTGGTCGCTGTTGCTGCCGCACACGACGAAAAGGCCGGTCCCCAGGCGCTTCTTCAACTCGGTGGCGAGCCAGCCGACGAAGCCGCTGTTGTCGAGGTCGGTCGGGAAGTGGAAGGAGAGAAGACCGAATCGTTCTCTGTGCCCGCCGCTCCCGTCATCCGGGCGAAGGGCGCTCCAGCATTCACCGTCGCGGACGACCGCGAGGACGTGCCGGTCCAAGCGGGGCGGCTCGTCCATCGGCGTTTCGACGAACGACCACGCCCCGTCGAGCACGGCGATCTCAGAGTTCGCTATCACGGCCCGCAGGCGGGTTCGTGTCTCAGTCAGGGCTTCCCGGCTGACGCTGACCATGGTGGTCACCTGCTTCCGGTCGAGGCTGGCGGGTTGGTCCGTTGAGCGAGCGCCGCATCAGTGTGCCGTCGCGGCTGTGGACGTCGGCGGGAAGGAGCCCGTCTCGGCCGACCATCCGCCGACGCGGCCGTCCGGAATCCGCGACGATGTTCACGGCCGGCTTTCCAGTCCCGCGAGAAGCGTGAGACCACCCGCGATCACACGGTCGAACGACGCCTGACTCCGGTCTGCGCGTGCGAGAACGTGGGCCCCTTGCACGATGGCGATGATGGTCGCCGCAACGGCCTCGGCGGAGAAGTCCTCCCGCAGCTCCCCTGCTGCTTGCCCGTCGAGCAGGAGACGTTCGATTCGTTGGCGATACCAGGTCAGACTGTCCGCCACGGGCCCCCGCAGCCGCTCGTTCTCCAGTACGGCGTTGTCGAGCGTCATCCGCCCGAACCGGCAGCCTTTCTGGCCGTCGCGCGGCTTGCTCAGATAGCTCTTGACGCTTCCGGTCGGTGATGGCGTCTGCTTCAGGTAGTCGTCCATTGCCCGCTCGAGCTGGACGCTGTTGCGTGTCATTGCTTCTGCCGCGATGTCGACCTTGGTCGGGAAGTGGTGGTACATGCTTCCCTGTCCGACACCCGCGCGCGTTCGGATCTCGGCAGGGGTGGTCGACGTGTAGCCCTGCTCCCACAGCAGTTCCCGGGTGGCCTCGACGAGGCGCTCTCGTGAAGTGGCGGCCGGGGGGCGGCGTTCCGTGCTCTCCATGTGGTCGGTCCCTCCTCTCAGGCCGGCAGCACTTGGTGTGCTGTACCTACCTACAGGTACAGTATCAGCATGAGAAGAGTGGTGCCGGTGACAAGATCGCCGATCGTGCAGCTACTGCGGCCGGGCGGAATAGGGCCAGGTGCCGTCGCGGGCTTCGGTTGCTGCCCAGCTCTCCAGCAGCTGCAAACGTTCCCGGGTCGGCTCGTCAGCCGGGTAGTAGACGAACAGGCTCAGCGTCGTGGAGTCGGGCAGCGCGAGCGCCTCGAACCCGAGGTCGAGGTCCCCCACGACCCGGTGCCGGAGGACCTTGCGGCCCGTGCGGTGGTACTTCACGTCGTAAGCGGCCCACCGGCGGGAGAAGTCGTCACTGCGGGTGGCGAGCTCACCCACGAGGTTGGAAAGGCGCCGGTCGGCCGGGTTCGCGCCGACGTAGCCGCGCAGGACGGCGACGACGTCGTTGGCGATCTGCTCCCAGTCGGCGTAGAAGTCCCGTGCGAGCGGGTCGAGGAACGTGAACCGGGCGTTGTTCCCGTCTGCGATCCGGCTTTGCAGAAGGTCGTGATAGAGGGCTTGCGCGAGCGAGTTGGTCGCAACGATCTCGAAGCGATGATTGCGCGCCCACGCCGGGAGTCCCTGCATCGAGTCGATGATGGTCCGCAGACCGGGGCGCAGCGAGGGCCGCGTTGGACGGCCATCGGACCCGCGCGTCGAGCTGCGCGCCGCCCGCGCCAGGTCGTGCAGGTGAGCGACCTCGGCGTCGTCGAGTTGCAGCGCGGCCGCGAGCGCGCAGAGAACCTCGTCGGACACGCCGGTGAGATTGCCTCGCTCGATACGGACGTACCAGTCCACGGAGATCGACGCGAGAACCGCCACCTCTTCGCGCCGGAGTCCCGGCACACGTCGTCCACCGCTCGTGGCGAGCCCGGCTCTCTCGGGAGTGATCCGGGCCCTGCGCGTGCGCAGAAACTCGGATATCTCGGTCCGCAGGTCCATACCCCCACCGTACGTGGGACCGCTGTTTCATGGGGGGTAGCGCCAATACCCCGAACAACAGCCACTCCCGCACCGGTCCACTCGAGAGTCTGATGGAGACATGGAAACAATCACTCTCAACAATGGCGTCACCCTCCCGGCTCTGGGCCTGGGCGTCTATCAGAGCTCGCCGGAAGAAACGGCCGATGCGGTGGCGACCGCACTCGGACTGGGCTACCGGCACGTCGACACGGCCGCCGCGTACTTCAATGAGAAGGAGGTCGGAGACGGCCTGCGCAGAGCCGGACTCCCCCGTGACGCCGTATTCGTCGAAACCAAGGTGTTCCCGAGCGACTACGGGTTCGACGAGACTCTGCACGCCTTCGAGAAGTCGACCCGCAAGCTCGGTGTCGACCACCTGGACCTGTTCATCCTGCACCAGCCTCGGCCCAGCCAGTTCGAGCGCACTCTTGCGGCCTATCGAGCCCTGGAAAAGCTGCTGGCCGAGGGATCAGTGCGCGCGATCGGCGTGAGCAACTTCAGCCCGGACCACCTCAGGCGGCTGCTGGCGGAGGTGGACGTGGTCCCCGCGGTCAACCAGATCGAACTGCACCCGTACTTCCAGCAGCCCGACGTTCAGGCCGCCGACGCGGAGCACGGCATCCTCACCCAGGCCTGGTCGCCGATCGGCGGCATCACTTTCTACCCTGGTCCGTGGCGGGAGGACCGCAAGAACGTGATGCGGGACCCGGCCATCGCAGCCATCGCCGAGACCCACGCCAAGTCGCCCGCGCAGGTCATGCTCCGCTGGGGCATCCAGCAGGGGCGTTCGGTGATTCCCAAGTCGACCAACCCCGGCCGGCTCGCCCAGAACCTCGACGTCTTCGACTTCACCCTGACCGACGACGAGATGTCCCGGATCGACGCACTCGACACGGGCAAGCGAACCGGGGTCGACCCTGACGAGCCGCGTGGCGACTTCTACGACCGCCCGATTCCGGAAGCCTGAGGCCCGTCATGAGGTCCGTGCAATTCTCCGGCTACGGCGGCCCCGAGGTCCTGGAAGTCGACGAGGCCCCAGAACCGCACGCCGGGAACGGAGCGATCCGTGTGGCGGTGCGGGCCTCGTCGCTGCCTCGGGGCGAGATGATGATCCGATCCGGGCGACGTCGCGAGCAGGTACCCGCGACGTTCCCGCATCGCACCGGGCACGACGCGGCGGGCGTGGTCGACGAGGTCGGCCCGGGAGTCGACGGGGTCCGGGTCGGCGACGAGGTGTTCGGGCTGGCGGAGTCGGCCGGATCCGGCGCCAACTCCGATTTCGCCCTTCTGACGACCTGGGCGCGCAAGCCGCCGACGTGGAACTGGGCGGAGGCGACCGCTGCCGCCGGCTCGTCGGAGACCTCGACCCGTGTCCTCGACCGGCTGGGCGTCGGCCCAGGTGACACCGTTCTCGTCCACGGTGCGTCCGGCTCGGTCGGCACCGTCGCCGTACAGCTCGCACGCGCTCGCGGCGCGAAGGTCATCGGCACCGCCGGACCAGCCAATCAGGACTACGTCCGCTCGCTCGGTGCCACGCCCACGCTCTACGGCGACGGCCTGGAGGACCGCGTCCGTGAGGTCGCGCCCGCCGGCATCGACGCGGTGTTCGACTGCGCAGGCGGAGCGCTCCCCGAGCTGATCGCGATCACGGGGGACCCGGCACGCGTCGTGACCATCGCCGACACCTCCGCCCCGCGGCACGGCGTCCACCTCTCCCACGGGGCCTCCCCCGCTCAGGCCGCCGCCCTCGGGGTGCCGGCGGACCCACCCGCACGGCACGGGCTGACCGCCGCCGCCCAGCTGGCGGCTCAGGGACACCTGCGCGTCCGGATCGCCGCGGTGTTCCCTCTCGAGGAGGTCGTGGCCGCCGCGACCTTTATGGAGGACCCGCAGATCACCGGAAAGGTCATCCTCCTCAACTGATCTCCCGACCACCCGCCCACCACGAAAGGAAGGTCTGCCGAGCCGACACGTCGACGGTGTGATGTACGGGGAGGTTCTCGGAGTCGTCGGCGATCGGCCGCATCACGTCGACGCCGCGAGCGACGGCTCGTACGGGAGCAACTCGTCACTCGCCGAGGCCCGCTCGTCCGTCGTCCGACCCGGCAAGCGCGCTACCGCCGTTTCCATATACGAACTGTCACGCTCTCCGCGGAGGACGACCATGCCCGCACCCGGCATTTCACTCGGTGACGTCGAGATCACGCGCGTCGTCGAATGGTCCGGCCCCATCCGTACGGCTCGTTTCGTCATCCCGGACAGTGATGAGGAGACCTGGCGCTGCAATCAGGACTGGCTGGCGCCGGACTTCTGGACACCCGCCGACGACGCCTACCGCTGCCACATCCAGACCTGGGTTCTTCGCAGCGAGGGCAAGACCATCCTCGTCGACACCGGGATCGGCAACGACCGGGAACGCCCGCAGATCCCCCAGTTCGGCGGACTGAAGACTGACTATCGCCCGGCTGCGCCAGGCCGGCGTCGAGCCCGAGGAAGTCGACGTCGTCGTCAACACCCACATCCACTACGACCACGTCGGCTGGAACACCGAACTGCGTGACGGGCAGTGGGTCCCCACCTTCCCCAACGCCACGTACCTGATCCCCCGCGCCGACAACCTGTACTTCGACCCGGACGGCCCCCCCTCGCAGCCGGTCGCCCGGCGATGAACACGAGCAAGTCCGCTGGGAGGGGAGCAAGCTCGTGTTCAACGACAGCATCGCCCCCGTACACCGAGCGGGGCAGTCCGTGCTCTGGGAGGACGCCCATCGCATCGACGGCAACCTGCTGCTGGAGGCCGCGCCGGGCCACACTCCCGGTTCGTCCGTCCTCACCCTGCGCTCGGGCACAGATCGCGCCGTCTTCGTCGGGGACATGATGCACAGCCCCGTACAGGTCCTCGAACCACGCTGGAACAGCTGCTTCTGCGACGATCCCCAGCTCGCGGCCAGGACCCGTCGCTCCTGTCTCGCGCGCGCCGCCGAGCTGCGCGAGCTCGTCATTCCGGCCCACTGGCCGGGACACGGCGCCGCCGAGATCCGGCGGGACGGCGACGGCTTCGCCCTCGCCGGATGGGCTGCCTTTTCGCGCAGCTAAAGGGCGCGAACCCGAGCCTGGAAGGCTGCGGGGGCGGGGGGTGCAGTGGCCGCCGACGGGATGACGATGCTGTGCGCCTTGAGTACCGAACTTGAAGTCGTGATGTCGGTCGACTCGTGGTGACGGCGTCAGGGTCCGAGACGTCTGGCTGTTACCGGCTCGGGTTCAAGACGATGGCTGTAGCCAGCGCCGCGCCGCGGCGAGATTCACCTCGACCTCATCGCTCCAAGAGCAGACCTCCAGCCATGAGAGGTAGCCGCCTTGTGCGAAGACCAGGACCTCACCAGGGCACTCGCCGGCTTCGGTGAACAACTGCACGTCTGCAGCCACGACGGTGCCGGGGCCCGTTGGCGCGGGCTCCACCGTGTCGACGTCAAGGTCGAAGTAGGCAGTGCCGCACCCGCACTCACAGCTGGACTGCACTCTGAGTTGGTGCACCTGCCGTCGGAGGGCGACGTGAACGGGCTCGTCCTGGTTGAGGACGAGGTCAAGCACGTCGGCTACGTCCTCGGGCAGGCTGTCGGTCATGCCGCCACCGTAGCTGACCAGCAACTATGGGCTATGAAACTATGGGCTTTGACCAATTTCGGGTCGGTCGTCCCCACGCTCACAGGTCCAGGTCCAGGTCGGTGCCGGCGAGGCAGCCGTCGATGGCCTCCGGTCGGTACTGCAGCATTTTCAGTTTGCGCTTCATGACGCGGGTGATCTGGCCGAGGTCGGCCGCGGCGAGGTTGCCGATGTCCCGCTTGACCCAGCGACCAGCCGCCCTCGGTTGGGTTGCGGTCCGGGGCATAAGCGGGCAGCTGGAACACGGTGAGCAACTCGGCATTCGCGTCAATGAACTCGCGCAGGCCGGCCGTCAGGTGCAGGCGGACGTTGTCCCAGACCAGCACGATCGGTCCGCCGAGCTGAATGCAAGCGCGGACGATCAGGTCGCGAAAGTCGCGCCAGCCAAAGCCCTTCCGCTCGTCCTTGCGCCCCCGGTACTCGCGGATCGCGTAGATCAGCCGGGACCGCTGGTCCGGCTTGTAGCAGGCCATCTCCGCCATCGACACACGTCCCGGGCCCCGGCCCCTCACCCTCACGACGGGGGTCAGGCCGATCCGACTCCAGGTCCTGGCACGCGGTGGGGTCATCGACTGCCCGGCCTCGTCCTCGAAGACGATCCAGGCGTTGCGCTCCGCCGCCATGTTCTTACCCGCGGCCAGGTCTCCTTCTTCCACACCTCGACCGCGTCGTCATCGCGCTCAATCGCTCGTCGAGTGGGCTGCTGCCAACTCCAGCCGTGGCGCTTCAGCAAGCGACTGCGACGGCGGCATCGAGAGCGTCTACACCAAGGACGAGATCCTCACCAACGTCATGCTGTACTGGCTGACCGGCACCATCGGCTCCTCCATGCGCATGTACAGCACGAACGCCGCGATCGACCCCGCCCAGCTCGCCTGCTGCGTCCAAGGGCCATCCGGGTTCTCGATCTTCGGCGGTGACATCGTCCGCCCGCCCCGGGCGTGGCTGGAGCGGACCACGAACCTGACGTACCTCACGGAGCCGGAGCGGGGAGGGCATTTTGCCCCGTTCGAGCAGCCGGAACGCTACGCGGAGGAACTCCGCGCATTCTTCCGCCCCCTGCGCGCCTGAAGGCACCGGGCCGAGGGGGCGGCCGGCACACGTCCATGCCCGGCTGCTCCCCTGCCTACATACGACAGCTTGACGCCGCGCTAGGTGTATTGATCATTGTTGACGCCGACCGGGCTCGATCATGGCGAAGACCTCCGGTGTGGTGGAGCTGTCTAGGACTGCACCACACGGAGGTCTTCATGTCCCACCGCAATGCCCGGCTGACCGTTCACGGCAGGCGGCTGCTGGTCGAACGTGCCAGCTCCGGCCGTCCGGTCGCCCGTGTCACGGCCGAGATGGGCATCTCGCGGGCGACCGCCCATAGATGGGTCCGGCGTTGGCGAGCCGAGGGCGATTCCGGCCTGGCCGACCGCTCCAGCAGGCCGTTGACGACACCGCACCGCACTCCGGTCGCAATGGAGGCCCGCGTCAGTGACCTGCGCACCTCCCGCAAGCTGGGACCCGCACGGATCGGCCCGGTCCTTGGCCTGCCCGCCTCGACCGTCCACCGGATACTGACCCGCCACCGGCTGAACCGTCTCACCTGGATGGACCGGCCCGCCGGCACCGTGATTCGCCGCTACGAACGCGTGCGTCCCGGCGAACTCATCCACGTCGACGTCAAGAAACTGGGCCGGATCCCTGACGGCGGCGGCCACAGGATCCATGGCCGCAAAGCCGGCCGCCCGGTCCGCGGCATGGGCTACGACTACCTTCACTCCACCATCGACGACCACTCCCGACTCGCCTACACCGAAATCCATGGCGACGAGAAGGTCGCGACCTGCGCGGCCTTCCTGACCCGAGCCGCCCCGTTCTTCGCCGAGATGGGCATCACCCGCATCGAACGCGTGCTGACAGACAACCCGTGGGCCTATCGCAAGGGCCTGGCCTGGAAACGGGCCCTGGCCGACCTCGGCGCGAGCGGCAAACTCACCCGCGCCTACCGGCCCCAGACCACCGGCAAAGTCGAACGCTTCAACCACACCCTCGCCGACGAAGGGGGTCTACCTGCGGCCCTACACCACCAACGACGAGCGATCAGCAGCCCTGGCAGACTTCCTCCACACCTACAACCACCACCGCTGCCACACCGCACTCGACGGCCACCCACGGATCAACCGCGTGAACAACGCTCCGGGTCAATACACCTAGGGCGTCGCTCCCGGCGTCTCGAGCGATGCATCGGTGATATCCGCTGTCGTAACCGTTACGACGGTGTCGATCGGGGACCCAGAGGGGAACGTGTTCGATAGGGGGCGTGCCACGAGGTGACCCGTCGAGCCTGCCCGTTTACTGAAGGGCTCTTCGACGCAGTGACGAGCACATGCTCAACCCTCAGGGCCCGCACGGATGCGCGTTCTCTTCGAACCGGCTCACCAACGGCATCCCGCAGGGTACGCATCCCTCATCGTTCAGGGGAGATCCACCGGATAGGGCTCGCCGAAGTCGGCCGAGCGGCTGACCTTCTCCCAGGTGGTCACTTCCGCCGTTTGGTGACGGGAGTGGTCCAGGGCCATGGTTGCCGCGTTCACGCCGAGGGGAAGGTGACTGGGGATATCAGCGCGGTGGACCGTGCGGACGATGATCTCGGCGGCACGCTCCGGGTCCCCGGCCGCACCACCCATGGCTTGTCGCACGCGGCGGTTCATCTCGCCGACCGTCCCGTCGTACGCCTCGGGGATGGCGTGGACCGTCATCGAGGAGCCCGCCCAGTCGGTGGCGAAGCCGCTCGGCTCGACGACCATCACGCGCACCCCGAACGGTGCCGTCTCCGTGGCCAGAACGCGGCTGAAGCCGTCGACTGCGAACTTGGCGGCCTGGTAGGAGGCGATGCCCGGCGAACCGCCGACCCGGCCGCCGATCGAGGAGACCTGCACGATGGTGCCCGAGCCCTGATGTCGCAGGGTGGGCAGGGCTGCCCTCGTAACGTTGTAGACGCCCCAGAAGTTCGTCTCGAACTGGGCGCGGAAGTCGCCGTCGTCCGAGGTCTCGATCGGTGACACGTTCGCGTACCCGGCGTTGTTCACGAGCACGTCGATCCGCCCGAAACGCTGTACTGCGGCGGCGACTGCGGTGCACGCCGCCTCGGACTCGGTGACGTCCAGGGCGAGGGGAAGCATGCGCTCGCCGAACACAGCGAAGATCTCGGCGAGGACCTCGGGGCGGCGCGCGGTGGCCACGACTAGGTCGCCCGCCTGGAGTGCTGCAGTCGTCAGGGCGCGGCCAAGACCCCGGGACGAACCGGTGATGAACCAGACTTTCTGCTCGTTGCCGCCAGTTTCGGTCGGTCCAGTGCTGTTGTTCACGTTGTCACTCATATATTTAGTGAAACACCGTTGCCTTAATAGCGCAACACTGTTGCATTAAATGCTTCTATGATGGCGTCATGACCGATCAGGCTGCCTTCAAACGGGCCCGCAGCACC
The DNA here is from genome assembly GCF_040611655.1 of Streptomyces sp. NPDC006552. Taxonomy (NCBI): domain Bacteria; kingdom Bacillati; phylum Actinomycetota; class Actinomycetes; order Kitasatosporales; family Streptomycetaceae; genus Streptomyces; species Streptomyces sp. NPDC006552. The sequence continues at coordinate 4,257 of NZ_JBEXOS010000087.1, read as the reverse complement.
CAGGCCAAGCAGGTGCGCGAAGCAGCGATCCTCGACGCTGCCCGCACCCTCGGAGGCAAGCGGGGGATCCGTGAGGTCACGCTCACCGACATCGCTGCCGAGGTCGGCATGCACAAGTCGGCACTGTTGCGGTACTTCGAGACACGGGAGCAGATTTTCCTCGACCTCACTGCACAGGGCTGGCAGGAATGGTCAACGGCACTGCGTGCGGACCTGGCACAGCACAAGCGGGCCGCACCCGCGGCAGTCGCCGACGTTCTGGCCGCCACCCTGGCCGCGCGCCCCCTCTTCTGTGATCTCCTTGCGCAGGCGCCCCTGAATCTGGAACGCAACGTGTCCATCGAGGCCGTGCGCACCTTCAAGCTCGGCACGTTGGAGGTGGTGGCGGGGATCGGCGCCGACCTGCACCGTCTGCTCGGCCTGACCGAGGAGCAGGCCGTCGATACGGTCGCCACCGCAACCGGCATGGCCGGGGCGCTGTGGCAGATGGCCACACCCGGACCACTCCTGCAAGAGCTCTACACGAGCGATCCCCAGCTTGCCCATGCCGTCGTCGAGGTGGAACCCCGGTTGCGCCGCATCCTCACCGCCCTGCTCATCAGCTTCGGCTCGCCGGCGGGCAGTTGACACACCGTTCCACCGGCCGAACACCGGGCGAGCGCCGCAGCGTATTCGTGAGGCCCGTTGCGCCGCGGTGCCGCTGATCGGAGGATAGAAATGAAGGTCACTCGCTAAGGACACGCCCGTGTACTCGTCGAGCCGGAGCGGAACGGCGGAGCCGCACGCATTCTGATCGACTGAGGTTCGAGCGGAGTGACGCGCACGGTCATCCAGGGGCGCAGCGGCAGCGTGCCGATCACCTTCTCGTGCAGTTCCTGCTCGTCAGCGGCCCGCCAGACACCGTGGTGGGCCCGGCCAACAGCGGCGGTCGGACCGCACATGTTCATCGCCCCTTCGGCAACCGGCCGATGCCGACCGGTCCTTGCTCGCGCCCCGCTTCAGCCCTGGGGGGGTGGGGGTAGTGCTGTTGGACCCTCATGTGACCCTGGCTCTGGTTTCCAGCCGGGCGTCGCTCGCGGCGGCAGGAGTGCCGTACGCCGGGTCCAACCAGAGCGGCGTACGGCACCCGGCGCCTGCCAGGGCAAGCGATTCAATGTTGGCAGCGACCGCCCGGTCACTACGCGCTGACGTCGGCCGCCGGTTCCAGCTCACCGGTACCGGGTCGCCGTACGACTTCGAGCGAACGGGGGTTGCCGCCACGTTCGGCATGCCACCACGTCTCCCCCAACGGTCCGCGTTCTTCATGACGGTGGTCTCGCTGCGGGCGGTGAAGACGAACATCACGACCGGTCTCCCGTAGCGGACGTGCCAGCGTTGCTGCCACCAGGGGGTGAACTGCGCGCCGGTACGGGCGAAGTAGGCGTGGTAGCGGTCGATCTTCTGCGCGACGCGGGCCGGGGTCATGGTGCCCCGGTCGACCTCCACGAACACGACAGGCAGCTGGTGTTCGGGAGCGCACAGGACCAGGTCGGCCTGGGCACTGCCCCGGCCGGGTGAGGATTCGCTGCCGGTGATCGGCAGCGGTACCTCGGTCATCATGTTCTCCAGCCGTCCAAGACCTTGCGGGACGGTTCTGAGGACGATCTGGTCCACGGCAGGCAGCAGCGCCACCTGGTCCTCGTCGGGCTTGGGGCGCAGCAGGGCCTGGACGTGGCGTTAACGGCCATCGCGTGGGCCGCGCCGTGCGAGGCGGCGCCGCGGGCGGTGGAGCCCATGTCGTGGAGCGGGCGCTGAAGGACCTCAGCGGCGGCCTGCGAGCCGGCGTGGGTCAGCCCCCACAGCTTGCGGCCCCCCGCGTAGCTCCTTCCGAGACGGTCAGCCCGTGCAGGGCCAGATCGAGGGCGGCGTTGCGGTGCGGCTTGGTACGCCGGCCCGGGTCACGGCGGTGACGGTAGGTCAGATGCGGGCGGGTCAACTCCTGGATCTGCTCGCCGGTCGCGACCTTCAGCACGCCAAGGACGCGCAGCACGTCCTCGCGCAACGCGGTCGTCGATCCATACGGCCAGCGTGTGTTCTTCCCCGCCATCGGTCACTCCCCCAGTTCTTCCTGACGCATGATCAACCGCCCAGTCCGGCAGCGACCACCGACAACCCCGTCCTGCCTGGCTCGCCCCTGCTCAAGAGGAAGAAGACAGCCTCTCTTTGAGGACAAGAGAGGTGTCGGCATCAGCGCCCTATACCCCGGCCCGGCCCCGCCCGCACAAAGAGCCAGTGGCTACCGCGAGGGCAGGCTGCCATTAGGCAACCCGGGGAGGGCAACCCGGGAACCCCCTCCGGTCCGGCTCTGGGGCGGTTCTGGCTCACCGCAGCGCGGTCCGCCGGTGCGAGGGGAACTGGAGGAGAAGCTGACCACACACCTCAGTTCTTGCTCAACTCTCATGTGGTGGCGCGAAACGGATGAGACAGTGCGCTTACTTGCCTACCCTTGCGCCCCCGGTTCCACTGCGGCGCAGGGCTCGGGCCATGCCAGATGTCGCCACAGGAGGCGCCGTGTTCCCCAGCAACTACACACCGAATGACGGCGCTGAAATCAAGGCTCACGTGCAGGAGCGCCGGAACCGTGTCGAGGGCAAAACCTCCATGGGACCGTTCCTCGCGCTGGCCGCCGTCCTGGTCATCGCGTTGGCCCTCTACGTGACTCTGGGCAGGTAAGCAGTCGCGCGGACGGCCCAGGGCAAGATCAACCCCGGGGGCCGTGGGCCTTGACCTGGTGAAGGCCCGCGGACAGGACGAGGTCGGCCTGGGCGCTGCCCCGGCCTTGTGCGGTTTCGCTGCCGGTGATCGGCAGTGGCACCTCGGTCCACATGTTCTCCAGCTGTCCCAGCCCTTCCGAGATGGTTTCGACGACGACCTGGTCCACGGCAGGCAGCCGCCCCGCCTGGTCCTCGTCAGGCTTGGGGCGCAGCAGCGCCTGGACGGTGGCGCTGACGGTCATCGCGTGGGCCGCGCCACGGGCAGTGGAGCAAATCGGGCGGTGGAGCAAATCTCGTGGAGCGGGCGCTGCAGGACCCGGGCGGCGGCCTGGAGGCCGGCGGTGGTCAGTCCCCACAGCTTGCGGTCCTCCCGCGTGGAGGCTTCCGAGACGGGCAATCCGTGCAGGGCCAGGTCGAGGGCGGACGTGAGCTCCGCTGGATACCGCGGGCTGGAGAACTTCAGCAGCTCCCGCGCGGTTCATGCGGCTGCGGGTCCGGGAGCCGGAGGGCGCGTACTGGCCGCGCGGCATCGAAGCGGCGGCCCGGTGCGTGAAGGAGCACGGCGACGGGGCGCAACGCGCCGTACGCCTTCGTGACGCCCAAGACTGAAGGCCAGCTGCCCTCCCACTCGTAGACCCTCCTCACGAGCGCTCACAGATGTCGTGGAGGGGCGTTGCGGATTGCGGAACGACGGGCCCAAGCCGCGCAGGCCAGGATTATGACGCCAGCCGTAGCGAAGGCCCAGCTGTCCTGGACGCCGCCGATCCAACCCGCGATGCCGGCCAACGCCCACAGGGCTGCCAAGACACACAATGCGGTCCACGCCTGCACCCACATGTGCTGACGTGTCGCAAGCCGCTGCGACGTCCCGCGTTCCATCGGTCCCAGATCCTCGCCGGTGGTCCTGCTCTCGTAATCGCTCATACAACTCCGTATGCCCCGTAACAGCGCTCAACTCCCCCGTAACTCCCGCCGTCAGAGATCGTCCCGTTTGGTTCCGATCCAGTGACGTGCAGGGTGCCGTGGCGAGGTAGACCAGTTGGGTGCCACGGGACGAGGCTGAAGTGCAGGGTCTTCGCGTCGGCCCAGACGAGGCGGCGGACCGGGTCGGCAGCCTCCAGGAACAGCTGCGCGTAGCCCTGGCCACCAGCGACGACCCGTCCTGAAAGAGTATCGCTGCGCCCCGCTGCACCCAATAGCTCCGTTTCAGGCACAGCAGCTCAGCGCCGCTCCTCTCCTGCGGCTCTTCGGGCCGCGACGCGCGGAGGCGTCGGACGCAGCCCCCGTATGCTGGACGTCTTATCTCTGCACGACGTCCAGGTTATAGGTCATCGTTGGCGGCGCTTACGCGTGTCGTCGCCATGAACCGCTCGGAGATCGGTGGAGGCTCTATACGTTGACTCCAGCCACCGGTTGGGGCTGGTGCTGAGCGTAGTAGTTGGTCTCGTGTTCGTGTGGCGGGACGTTTCCGATCGCGGAGTGGAGGCGCTGGTTGTTGAACCAG